>NZ_WXWT01000202.1:19383-44798 GCF_009904725.1 Vibrio sp. V43_P6S15P86 | reverse complement strand
CAAATTCACTTTCTACCGCACTAGGCTCAAGGTTAATTTCAATGGTATGTGCGCCATGCATTTTTGCATCATGAACAAAACCTGCTGCGGGATATACGACGCCAGAAGTTCCGATAGAAATAAATAAATCTGCTTCTTCTAATGCTGCGTAGATATCCCCCATTCGTAGTGGCATTTCACCAAACCAAACAATATGTGGTCGCATTTGTGAAGGGATCTGACAGCAGTGACAAAGCTCACCAGTCTTAATGTCCTCACTATGTTCTATAACTTGGTTTGATTCACTGCACCTCGCTTTTAAAAGCTCACCGTGCATATGAATGACGTTATGGCTGCCGCCTCTTTCGTGAAGGTTGTCTATATTTTGAGTGATGACCGTCACTTTACCTTCTAACTCAGCCTCTAGACGACCCAATGCTTCATGCGCTGCATTAGGCTGTATAGCATTGTCTTGAAGTTTCTTGCGGCGTTGGTTGTAAAAATCTTGAACAAGGTCCGGATCGCGAGCAAACCCTTCAGGTGTTGCTACATCTTCAATACGGTGATTCTCCCAAAGGCCATCTTGCGCACGAAATGTTTGAATACCAGATTCGGCCGAGATACCTGCACCAGTAAGTACTACAATATTTCTATAAGGGAAATTCATAACTCATCCTTGCTGTTTTTTCATTAGCTTAACACTGAAAGAATAGCAACAGTAGTAATATGGATTAGACCATGGTCGTAATGGGCACTATTAGAATTACAATTTAATAGGAACAGCAATGAGACAAGTATCTCTAGCGCTTATATTACTTACGACTTTAGCAGGTTGCCAATTAACCAATGTTGAAGGTGAAGTGGACGACGTAAAAGTAAGAGTCAGCACCAATGACGATAACCATCGAGGTAATGGTAATTTCTGTCCCCCTGGCCAAGCAAAAAAAGGCAATTGCTAAAAGAGCGGCTTTATGCCGCTCCCATATTGGCCTCAATCCTCGTTGGTCGAAGATATTTTATGAATGGCTAGGTCAGCGCCATTGAATTCGTCTTCTTCTGAAAGCCTCAGTCCCATACTGGTATTAATCGCACCGTAGACTACAAGTGCACCAAGCACTGCGATGGAAAGGCCCAAAAGCGTTCCTAGAAGCTGAACGATAATACTCACGCCACCTAGCCCACCCAATGCGCTTTGACCAAAAGTCCCAGCGGCAATACCACCCCAAGCGCCACATACACCGTGTAAAGGCCAGACACCTAGCACATCATCAATCTTGGTTTTGTTTTGTAGGTGGGTAAAAAGATAAACAAATAGCACGCCAGCAATCGCACCTGTCACTAAAGCACCGATAGGATGCATTAAGTCTGAGCCCGCACATACAGCAACCAAGCCAGCTAGTGGGCCGTTATGAATAAAGCCAGGGTCATTCTTACCAGCCAACAGTGACGCGACAATGCCCCCGACCATTGCCATCAATGAGTTCATAGCCACCAAGCCACTTATGCCTGACACAGTTTGAGCTGACATGACGTTGAAGCCAAACCACCCCACACATAAGACCCAAGCTCCCAAAGCCAAAAACGGAATATTCGAAGGTGCAAAGTTGGTGTGCTTTCCTGCTCGAACTCTGCCTTTTCTCATGCCCAAAAACACGACGGCAACAAGCGCTATCCAGCCGCCAACACCATGCACAACGACTGAACCTGCAAAATCGTGGAAGCCATAACCAAAGCTATTTTCAAACCAAGCTTGAACACCAAAGTTTCCGTTCCAGATCATTCCCTCAAATAACGGGTATACGATGCCGACAGTGAAAAATGTTGCGATTAGAATCGGATAAAAACGAGCTCGCTCTGCGATACCACCAGAAACAATAGCAGGAATCGCTGCAGCGAAGGTCAGCAAGAAAAAGAACTTCACCAACTCGTAACCATTGCCTTGAGATAACGTCTCTGCATCAGCAAAGAAGGTGCCGCCATAAGCGACCCAGTATCCAATGAAAAAATACGCAATGGCGGAAATACCGAAATCGGCCAAGATTTTAACTAAAGCATTAACTTGGTTCTTTTGGCGCACGGTTCCTACTTCAAGAAAAGCAAAACCAGCATGCATCAAAAAAACCATGATTGCGCCAAGTAGTAAGAAAAGTGTGTCGGAACTTTGCGTGAGAGTTTGTACAGCGCCGTGTACCTGATTGGCAGTTACACTCATTATGATTGTCTCCGTTGATCTGTAGCGCACTTATCCTGTGCATCAAAGTTAGGCTCATCACCAATTTGGTGAACTTAGTTTATAGAGCGTCTAACAGAGCAATTCTCATTCCATAATTTACATTTCTAACACTTACACTTTAATTTATTGTTTTGTATGAACTTTAATAAAATTATGCATTCTTGAAATGGTGCTTAACACGCTAATAAATGCACCAATGTGGTTTTAGTGCACCAACATAATGCGCACCATATAGCTCAACAAGCAGCAAACTCCCCACCATAAATATAAAAGCCACCTCATGAGAGGTGGCTTTTATACTGAATGGCTAACTAAAGGAGTTTATCGAGTGATCTTCCCTGCTTTTACTTCTTCTAGCCAACGCCCCTCGACGAGATAAGGAGGAAGCCAACCAGTTTCAACAGATAAACGGTTACCTTTGTCGTACCATATTAACTTCTACTAAGCGTGCCTATTGTGCTCTTTAATCATTTCTGCGATTTCCTTGCGTCCCCACTCATAAGCAAACGCTATAGCGTCCATGTCTTTCATAGAGTTACCAGTATATTTAACCGTTGTATCTATACCAGCTTTTAGTAATAACTCCACAATATTTTTATGACCTGCATGGATCGCAGCAAACAATGGGTTGCGGTCTGGTTCAGATATATCCATCACTGCACTTCTTTCTAGAAAATAGATAAGTAAGTCTAAATTACCTTCATATGCAGCTGTATTTAAGGGAGTTACACCTGAAGGCCCCCCCTTGACATTTACATCAATACCTAGATTCACCAGAAGCTCTACAATTTTATCTTGCCCTTGCTCCGTTGCGATGTGCAACCACGAACCTAATGGCGTAATTAGATGAAGTAATTTGTCATCTCCTGAGAGAATTTTTTCAACCTCACTTACATCACCCGATTTAATCGCGGCCATTACATCTTTTGCGCTATGCTCACCTGCCATCTTTATCTCCTCACAGCTGCTGTTTTACCCAGTGATTTTAAAGCGTTGATCATCTCATCACGCGTACCAAACATTTCATCGGTCATTTTAAGAAAATCAATAACTTGTTGTAACGCCTTAATATCATGTTGACCTTCAATGCGATTTGGAGCCCACACTAAATTCTCAGGGCCAAATATTGGATCAATGCCATATTTCCTCAAAAGAATTTGGCCCTCAGTAACGAGAGCTTGTTGCTCTGCCCCCAAGCCCTTCTTAAAGAGTATGTGGTGAGCATGTGGATCAGGCATATCTTTAGGAGGAGGCCCCACGACAGACCTTAAATATGCTCCAAAATCAAAGGTTTCATCAGAGTTCTTCGTCTCCAATAACAATCCTTGTAAAATTCGCAAACTTCCACTTTTATCCAAAGATGTGTTCGCAATACCAGATCCTTCATTTCTGTCGATAACGTGTGCATTTACAAAATCTTCTATCTTGACAACGCAATGAACTTCATGTTTTCTGCCGTCAGAATAATTTATGTGGCGATAGAAGGTAATCTCGTTTTTCTGCGAATCAATGTGCTCTAAATCATATTCATAGCGAATATGGTTTTGGCCATCCGGTCTTCGGATTTTGACCTGTGAACGGACGCCATCTTCTCCGACGGATGACTCTTTTGCGGCCTCTAAAATCTGATCACAAACCTCTTGGGGAACGTTGTTTTGCGCCTGATACTCAGCCAGCATTTGTTGTAAGCGTTTTAGCCCTTCTTCACACAAGAAGCCTGTTGGGTCAATCCACTGGATAGGGTTAACTGCATATTGGTAATGATTAATACCACCAGCAATAGATATCGGATCTTGTTGGATGAAACGTCCTAGCTTAGGGTCGTAATACCGAGCGAGGTTGTAGTGTAAGTTGGTTTCTTGATCGAAATACTGTCCTTGAAAACGCAATGGATTTGCTACATTTTCAATATGTACATGAGCAAAACCGTGAGCATCGTAACTTGCACTCCATACAACATTCCCTTCGCAATCGATCAGTCGCTCTGGTTTACCAACTTGATCGCACTGGTACCAATAAATAACGTCATTTTCTAGCAGTGCCACTGGCGTGTAGGTTTCTGGTTGATATAGGTACCAGCGGAAAGCACCTGAAGAGCGTTCACCAATTAAACGTTCACCTTCCCACAAGAACTCTGTAACGCCTTTTTGTGTAATTTTCTTCGTTCTGCGCCCTAGAGCATCATATTCATATTGACTGATGCCATCGTCGGTGTGAACTTCAATGAGCTGATTTAACGCATCAAACACTCGAGTCTGAACTTGTCCTTGCCCCTCACGTTTTGTCTGGTTTCCTTGCGCGTCATATTTGAACCGGACACCATCGTGAACTTCAATACGATCAGCGAATACCTCTGAAGTTGGCAAAGTAGGATTGCCAAAACTATCGTATTCAAACTTAGTCACTTCTCCGGAAGCATTGACTCGTTTCAGTTGCCCTAAGGCATCGTACTGATAATGCGTTGCTCCTGCCGTATTATCAATGATTGATGAAATGCGGTTTTGTGCGTTGTAAACGTACTTTTTCTCTCTATCTGGCCAATGTTGTTCAACCAAACGACCAACACCATCATAAATGATGCGCTCATTAAAATGTGCCGTTTTAATTTGGGAAACTCGCCCCATTTCATCGTAATGAAATTTGATTTGAGGTAAATCTAGGTTTCCAAACCGAATCGCTGAAAAACGCCCATATCGATCATAAGAGAAGTTCAGCTCCGTATTATCTGGCAGTACCTGAGATACGCGTTGGCCAACTCTGTTAAATTCCTGCGCTATCTCAAACTGACCTTGAATGCGCTTTGTTAAATGCCCGAATGAAGAGTATTGGTATTGCAATGTTTGATGGCGATTGGATGCGAAAGTAAGTCGCCCACCAAGCGTATAATTGAAGTGGTTCTCTACAATACTGCTACCATTTCCTGCTTTGACGTGCTTGAGATAACCCGCAGCGTCATAGCGGTACAGCACAGTCCTATCGGCGGCTTGCTTACGATGGATCCGCCCCATATCGTCATAATCAAATTGGCTGTGTAGATTATCAAACCCAACAGTTCCTGATAGCTGGCCTTCATCATCATACAGGAATTCGAATTCTAAGCCGTCACTCCGAACTAATTTAGTCAGGTTACGTTGTTGATCGTATTCATAAGAAATATGGCTGCCATCGGGAAAGATGACTGCTTCTTGTTGCGCGAGTGCTCCCCATTGATACGAGGTAACGCCAGCTGGAGTTCGAATCTGAGCAACACGACTGTGCTCATCGTAAGAATATTCTTCGCTATAACCGACTTTGTCCTCGTCGTTAAAATAACGAACTGATGTACGCCTGCCAAATTGATCATAAGCGAGTTGAGCAATACACCCATCGGGATAAGCGACGCCATTCACTAAATCTTCTTCATTGTAGCTGTAACGAAGTAATGTACCGTCTATTTCATTCGCGATAAGCCTTTGTTGTTCATCCCACCACCACTGACTTTTCTTACCATCTTCAGACTCTTTTTTGACGACTTGCCCGTGTTTATCGTAATCATATTCTGTTACACAGCCGAACTGATCGGTATCCCAAACTCTTTGACCGAGGCTATTGTAGTAAGCCTTCTCGATATCCCCATCTGGCGAAACCGTTTTAACTAACTTACCTAAGCCGTCATAGCCATATTGAATTTCTTTGCCAGAGGAATGAAGCTTAGAGGCTAATTGACCATGCTGATTATATTGATAATTTATCGTTGACTGATCAGGATAGATAGCTTGCGCTTTCCGTCCTAATTCATCATATTGCCATCGCCAAGTTCTACCTGTGGGGCTTATTTTCTCAAGTAGGTTACCCTGCTCGTCATGCAAGAAAGACCATTGATGATCTAACGAATCAGAATAAGAAGAGTGATTTCCTTGATAATGGAAGCGATAGTCATAAATTCCTGCGTCCCCAACGTTTCTGATGCATTTCGCTTTTGCACCTTCGCCATCCCATTCAAAATAATGAGTAAAGCCAGTCGGTCGTACACGTTTAACAATTAAATGACCACGGTATTGATACTGTTCCTTTAAGCCCAAATGATTAGTTGCACTGACCAAATCATCGTGCTCATCATAGCTATAAGTTGTCAGAACTTTTTGGGACTTTGCATTAAGCAGTTCTAAAAGGCGTCCTTGCTTATCATATTGACATTCAAGAACCGGACGCTTGTTGTATGCAATCTCGATCAATCGATGGTTTCGAGAATACTGCAGTTGAAACGTTGAAAACGTGCCATTTCTGACTTGTTTAACAAGCCAACGATCATCTTTTTGCTCAAAACGATATTGATGCCCATTAGCGAGCGTTACAATCCGAGTTGTTGAGCTTAGAAAATAACAGCTCGCACCAGCGTATATTTGATAACTTGTTGCTCCAATATCTACTGGCTCAAATACTGTGATATCGGCCTTATCGTCAATAAACTCCCAAGCGATAACATTGTCTTTCTCGTCCGTCTTCTCGCGTAATTCAAACTGAAATGCATGTCGCCAACCAAAGCCCATTCCATGATTTACATCCGACTGCGAAGAGCGATAAGTACGCTGCCAAGTAGTGCCTTGTTGTAGCTCGATATCATAGAGTTCGAGAATTTCTTCACCCGTCACAAGTGATACAGGATCACCGGCTTTCTCATGTTTTTCGCTACTTTGTTGTTGAGGCTTAGCAGATGCGGCACTTCTTCCACTCTTTTTATTCGACTTCCCCTTTCCCTTCGATGGTTTTGCATTGACGGTATTTTGAGTCGGTGGAGGCGTAACCGCTGACGAGAGTGCGTAGTTTTCTCCGGTCGGTACAATTCGAGCGACATGCAAGTCACCGTTCACCAAAGCATTGGCAAACGTTGAATTATAGTGTTGGGAAGTAAGCTCACCGTCAGGTATGTTTGGCTTGAATTGACCAATCGCATAGAACAAGTCTTCGACAGAGCGAAGGTCAAGCTCACCAAAGCTCTCAAGAAACTCTATTGCCTCTTGTTTGGTCACGAATGTTTTAGGTTCGCCGCTAGTAAGTAACTGACCTGAAAAGTGATAGCTTTCGCCAAAGCGATTCGTGATAGGAATGACGAATTGAGGGATCATAGCCGTAACGTGTTTGTCCTTTTCTTACCTTGCCGCATCAGTTAATGCTCGTTTCGCTCTTTTTATTTGTGAGAGCAAGATGCCTTAATCAAACATCCTCCGATAGAGATTCCTCTGTATGCGTAGACTGAATGTATTGATGGCAATTTTCACGTATGCAACTCTTTGAGTTTCTGAGCGCAGCGTACTTTAACGGGACGATGAATCCTGAGTAAATGAACAATAGCGTGAGTGAGACTAATGTCTCATCGCGACGCGATTTTTTTACATGTTTCTTACTTAACTATGATTTTCTGCCCAGTTACATAAATTCACTCAATAAGTTGCATCAAGTATCACCCCTGCGACTAAGTGCTTCATGTTTGAGACAAAACAGCAACAAAAAAAACCGCCTTAAATAGGCGGTTTTGCTTAAAGAGTATTGATTAAAGGTTTGGACCTGTCGATGGTCTGTGTGTTTGGTTATTGCGCAGTTGCTGCATCCCTTGAAACATTCGCATAAACCACACCAAGATGGCTAATGCAGCAAACACCATCCCTACCCAAGGAATAAAGTAAGCGATGGTTTCAAGCAAAGTACTATGCAACCAATAATCACTCACGCCAACGAGTACACCATTGGAAGTCGCGACGGTGACGATCAACACAACAAAAAACGTCAGGTAGAGAAAGAAGGTACGAATTAAACCGTAGTAATGAGAAATCACTACGTCGCTGTCTTCTCCCTTATCTAATCGGTAACCAGCATAGATAATTGCGATAACGCCTGAGATCAGAAACGTAAACGGGGTCAGACAGCTCAGGATGTACGCAACCCAAATCCCATTATGAGGTTTGTTCATTCGCTTTCGCTCCTTTTGCTTCCGTTTGTGCCGTATCTGTTTCGCCCATCGCTTCTTTGGATTTCACTTCTTCATACCAAAGATCGTGATGTTCTTTCGCCCATGTTTCATCAACTTCACCTGTCACCATGCCTTCTAGCGCACCTTCCATACCGAATAGACCAATATAGATGTGGAAGATAAAGCCACAGATTAGAATCAGTGCCGAAATCGCGTGAACTAGGTTAGAAAGCTCCATGTCACGGCGAGTTTGGCCAAAGATAGGAAAATCTAGAACTAAGCCACTCACTGCCGCGATAGCACCAAAGAAGATCAATAACCAATAGATTGCCTTCTCGCCACCGTTTGAGAAACCAGCTGACGGATGTGTGCCTTTGTGTTTACCAACCATGCCGCCCATTTTCATAAACCAACGAACATCTGTCATGTTTGGAATCGACTTGCGCCACCATTTAAAGAGCACGAGCATCAGCAAAATGAAGAACAATGGTCCCATGTAATTGTGGTACTGCTTCGCCAACATGACGATAAAGCCCCAGAACTCAGTAGGAACGTACGGTTTTAAGAAGTGCTTACCGTAAACTAGCATCAAACCACTGAATGCCAACGTTAAGAATGTAAACGCCATACTCCAGTGAAGCGCGCGGTCTAAACGAGACCAACGTTTCATCTTTCTGCCAGTACGCGGCTTGCTAAGCATTAAAGGGCCAACGAGTACGTAAGCCATGATTACCATTGCAATACTGCCGAAAATCGCGACAGCACCAGCTGGAGACATCCATTTCTCTTTTAGAATGTACCAAGTCTCACCAGGTTTACTGATCAATACGCCATGTTCTGGCGATTGAGACGTGGTGTAGCCTTCTTGCCCCTCTCTGACCTCGCGCCAATAGTCTGCCCCGGCGAGTTGCGTGATCTCCTGTTGAATAACTTTAGAAGATTGTT
This sequence comes from Vibrio sp. V43_P6S15P86, assembly GCF_009904725.1. Lineage (NCBI taxonomy): Bacteria > Pseudomonadati > Pseudomonadota > Gammaproteobacteria > Vibrionales > Vibrionaceae > Vibrio > Vibrio sp. V43_P6S15P86. The sequence continues at coordinate 35,694 of NZ_WXWT01000202.1, read as the reverse complement.
CCTCTGCTGAAGCAGGCATTGCGAAAGTCAGCAGCAATGCCGTCATCATTGACAGCATTGCTAGAGACGCACGTTTAAGCGTGTTTAACATGTGCCTCTCCTTACTTAGCTTTTCGTCGCATCGTAAGAAAGATCGTTTCCGTCTGTCCAACCTGCGTTTTTCGCGCCGCGTTCTACCACACGTTGACGGAAAATGTCAGAGACTTTCTCTGCGTCACCCGCAAGCAGCGCTTTTGTTGAACAAAGCGATGCACACATTGGTAACTTGCCTTCTGCGATACGGTTCGCACCGTATTTTTGGCGCTCTTCCTCAGAGCCAGGCTCTGTTTCTGGGCCGCCCGCACAGAAAGTACATTTATCCATTTTGCCACGTTCACCAAACGCTTCTTGTTTAGGGAACTGAGGTGCGCCAAACGGACAAGCAAACAAACAGTAACCACAACCGATACACAGATCTTTATTGTGAAGTACGATGCCGTCTTCGGTATGCTCGAAACAGTCTGCTGGGCAAACTGCCATACAAGGCGCATCGGTACAGTGCATACAAGCAACAGAGATGGAGTTTTCACCAGCTTCACCGTCGTTTAGTGTTACCACGCGGCGACGTTGAATGCCCCATTCAAGCGCATCGTCGTTTTCGTTCTTACATGCAGTAACACAGCCGTTACACTCGATACAGCGTTTGGTGTCACATAGAAATTTCATTCGTGCCATTGTCAGACTCCTTACGCTTTACGAATGTTACATAGGGTTACTTTGGTTTCCTGCATCAAGGTAACCGGGTCGTAACCGTAAGTGGTTGCCGTGTTAGCCGATTCGCCAACAACGTAAGGCTGTGTACCTTCTGGGTATTTAGGACGTAGGTCTTCACCTTCGAACTTACCGCCAAAGTGGAACGGAATGAACGCCAAGCCTGGTTTCACACGACGTGTTACCATCGCTTTCACCTTGATTCGTCCCTTCTCTGCACCTTCAACCCAAACATCATCACCATCTCTGAAGCCAAGATCGTTCGCGTCTTTCGGGTTCACTTCAACAAACATTTCTTGTTGAAGCTCGGCAAGCCAAGGGTTTGAACGCGTCTCTTCACCGCCACCTTCGTATTCAACCAGACGACCAGAAGTCAGAACGATTGGGTACTCGCCCGATTTGTCTTGCTCTTGAATGGATTTATACAACGTAGGAACACGGAAGATCGCATCTTTGTCGTCCCAAGTTGGGTAGTCCGTTACAAGGTCACGACGTGGTGTGTACAGTGGTTCACGATGCAGTGGTACGCGGTCTGGGAACGTCCAAACAATCGCACGCGCTTTCGCGTTACCAAACGGAATACAACCATGCTTGATCGCGACACGCTGAATACCGCCAGAAAGGTCAGTCTTCCAATTTTTACCCTCTGCTGCCGCTTTCTCTTCAGCAGTTAGGTCGTCCCACCAACCAAGTTGTTTCAATAACTTGTCAGTGAACTCTGGGTAACCATCTTTGATTTCACAGCCTTTCGAGTAGCTGTCTTCTGCAAGAAGGCTCTTGCCTTCGAATTCCACACCAAAGCGCGTACGGAAGTTACCGCCGCCTTCTGCAACCGTCTTAGACGTATCGTACAGAATGTGTGTACCTGGGTGTTTCATTTCCGGTGTACCCCAACACGGCCAAGGTAGACCGTAGGTTTCACCGTTTACAGGGCCACCTTCCGCTTCCAATGTGGTTTTGTGGAACGTATGCCAGTTTTGTTGGTGCGCTTTCAAACGCTCTGGGCTTTGGCCTGTGTAACCAATCGTCCACATGCCTTTGTTGAATTCACGCGTTAGGTCTTCAATCACCGGCTGGTTATTTTCAACACGGATGTTTTTGAACAGAAGATCTGAATAGCCCAGTTTCTTCGAAAGCAGGTACATGATTTCATGGTCTGGTTTTGATTCGAACAAAGGTTCAATCACCTGATCACGCCATTGCAGAGAGCGGTTAGAAGCGGTAACACTGCCGTATGTTTCAAACTGCGTTGTTGCAGGAAGCAAGTAAACGCCGTCGGTACGGTCGTTCATTACCGCAGCAACAGTTGGGTATGGGTCCACAATCACCATCATGTCCAACTTTTGCATCGCTTTTTTCATCTCAACACCACGTGTTTGAGAGTTCACTGCGTGACCCCAGTAGAACATTGCACGGATGTTTTCGCGTTGACGAATGTTGTCTTTGTTTTCCAGTACGCCATCCACCCAACGAGATACAGGAATACCTGCACTGTTCATTGGTTTTTGACCACCGTAAGCGTTGTCATCGAAACGGCCTTTAATCCATTCGTAATCGATTTCCCACACTTTTGACCAGTGACGCCAAGCACCTTCAGAAAGGCCGTAGTAGCCCGGTAGCGTGTCAGAAAGTACGCCAAGGTCGGTTGCGCCTTGTACGTTATCGTGACCACGGAAGATGTTTGCGCCGCCGCCTGATTTACCAATGTTACCAAGCGCTAGCTCAAGCACACAGTAAGCACGTGTGTTGTTGTTACCAGTAGTATGCTGAGTACCACCCATACACCAAACAATACAGCCTGGGCGATTTTCAGAAAGCAGTTTTGCTGTTTGGTAAACGTCTTCTTCGCTTACGCCTGTTACACGCTCAACTTCTGCTGGCGTCCACTTCGCTACTTCAGCACGGATTTCATCCATACCGAATACACGTTGACGGATGAATTCTTTATCTTCCCATTGGTTTTCGAAGATGTGCCACAACACACCCCAAATGAATGCTACGTCAGAACCAGGACGAAGTGATACATAGTGATCCGATTTTGCTGCCGTACGTGTACGACGAGGATCCGCTACGACGATCTTACAGTTGTTCTTCTCTTTCGCGATCAGAATGTGCTGCATCGCTACTGGGTGTGCTTCAGCTGGGTTTGAACCAATGAACAGCATCGACTTACAGTTGTGCATGTCATTGAAAGAGTTGGTCATCGCACCGTAACCCCAAGTGTTTGCTACACCCGCCACGGTTGTTGAGTGACAAATACGCGCTTGGTGGTCAACGTTGTTAGTGCCCCAAAGTGATGCCATTTTGCGGAACAGGTACGCTTGTTCGTTGCTGTGCTTTGCGCTTCCCAAGAAGTAAACCGAATCAGGGCCAGACTCTTTGCGGATGTCCATCACCTTGTTACCGATTTCTTCGATCGCTTGATCCCAAGAAAGCTTTTTCCACTTACCGTTTTCAAGCTTCATTGGGTATTTAAGACGGCGCTCACCGTGACCATGTTCACGCAGTGCTGCGCCTTTTGCACAGTGACCACCGGCGTTAAATGGGTGGTCGAATGCAGGCTCTTGACCCGTCCAAACACCATTTTGAACTTCTGCGTAAATACCACAACCCACTGAACAGTGAGAACAGATAGTACGTTTTACTTCTGTTTTCGCTTCTGGATCGACTGATTTTGCTTGCGCCTTTTTCATCATTCCCGGTGCGAATAGACTAGCACCAACCACTGCGCCACCAGCGGCAAGCGAAGTGTTTTTCATGAATGCACGACGAGATACGCCAAGCTGGTTCGTTTCTTTGCTCACACTGTCGGAGCGTTTGACAAGTTTCATCCGTTATCTCCTAAAGTGTGTCGTAGTAATCGCGAATGTGTTGAGTTTCACGATACCCTTTCTTCTTCACGTCTTTTTCAGAAGGCTCAACCGTTTCTGAAGCAACGGCCACTTTCGTGGTTCCCGCAACAACAGCACCAGCAACGGCAGCGGTTGTGAAGCCTTTTAGGAGATCCCTACGGCTTGTGTTTATTTCTTTATTATCTTTCATCATTGCTTCCTTACCTTACGGTAGATCTTTGGAGACTCATGCCTCTCTATCGATATGACCAAGTACTGCTCGATTACTCGTAATCAGTGACGTTTTTCACATCAATTTTTAATTTGCTCTTACTGCTTTTGGTGTTCACGCTAAAGCGCACTTGCTCTAACGTTAAAAATGCATCGCAAAGCTGTGCAGCTGGCTTGTAGAAGTTCACGCTTTCTGCGTTCTCTAGTTGGCGCGTAAAAGATTGGAACCACGGCGCGATGTGTTTGTTAAACACCGCTTGTTGAAGTTCTTCCTCTTCACCCGTCAGCATTGCCATCACTTCGCACAGTGCAGAAATATGGTCTTCAGGCTCTTTCACGTTCTCTTCCCGTTCGATGCCTAAAAGTTCCAAATCGCGACGAATTTCCGCTAACGGTTTTTCCATCATTGAGCCAGTGCGATGCCAAGATCCGAATGGCACAACTTCACCACGTCCAATGCCAATAAACAGATCTTGGTATTCTTCTTCTAACGCTTCTCGTTGCGCTTCGTTCGCGGCTTGTTGCAGTGCGAGCCAAGCTTTTTGCATCGCGCTCTCAGACGGTTCAATTTCTAGCGATTTCAAGAACGCCAGCATTTCATCACTAGGCGCACTACGAAAAAGCGCGGATAGAACGAGATAAATGTCCGTTCTCAGTGTTTGTTCTTGTTGTGTATCCACTGCGAGCTCCTAGTATTTCAATTGATTCATTGGATCAGCAGCCATCGACTCAAACATGTCGATCACACGACAGTCTTCACACATGGCGATGCGATTAATGGCGGCTTCATCAGAGAAATGAGAATGACCACGAAGCTTGTTTTGCAGCATGTCGATCATCGATTGCGGAGCAAAAGGCTTGTGACAGCGAATGCACTCGGCTGCCTTTTCTTCATGAATCACAACCGCTTTCTGGCGTTCTTCTTTCACCCAGTTCATACGAGGAGTAAGCGTCAGCACTTTCTCTGGACACGCTTTCTCGCACAGCCCACATTGAATGCAGTCTTGCTCGACGAATTTAAGCGACGGAGATTGGCCGTCCGTATGCAATGCACGTGTTGGACACACCGCCACACAGCTCATGCACAACGTACAATCTTTATTTTCACAAGAGACTGTGCCGTAAGGTGCGTTCGCTGGAAGCTCAACAATGTTCTCAACTGGAATACGCGATGCTGACAACGCATCCAACGCCGTAAATAGACGCTGACGTTTGTTACCTTGCAAATCACCTAATGCCAAATCAAAAGACTCGGTACAAAGTGTCGGTGCACCTTCACGTAGTGATTCTAGATACAGAATGTCGATGGTTTCTTTGGCGATACCAAGTTGGTCGAGCAGTTCTTGAGCAATACCTACTTCGCTATTAAGCACACGAATAATGGTTTGAGGCATAAAACGCGAAGCCGCAAACAGCACCTGAGTAGCACCGTTCACAAGCGCGGCGAACCAAGTATCTATACCAACCGAAGGCAGTTCTTCCACCACAATTGGAATTACATTATCTGGCAGTGCTTTTAGTGCCATCACGTTGTAGCTCTCGTGGCGAGAACTACAAATCAATACGATAGGATCTAAACCACCCGCTTGCTCATAGTTGGCTAGCGTACGTTCAATAAACTTTTGCGTATCTTCGGGGTTTGGCAATGCGTAATGAATCGCTTCTGTCGGACACGCTGTAGCACAAGTACCCACGCCTTGACATAGGTATGGGTTGATCTCGATGCGATGGCCCGTTTTGTCGCTGCCTTCACTCGATAGTGCCCCTGCCGGACAAGCATCCACACAACGTTCGCAACCTTTTACGCCACGAGAGCTGTGTGCACATAGATCGGTATCTAAACGGAAGAATTTCGGTTTATCGAACGTCCCCATCAAGGTTGGAATTTCTTCCAACGCTTCAGCCAGTTTCGGATAGCCACGACCAACTGGGTAGTAGCCCGGTACTGGTACTTCTTCCGACATGCAGCTGTTTAGGCAAAGATCGAGTACGATATCGAAACAATCGCTATTGATCGCGACCTTGGCAAGATTGTTGGTCGAACCATGATTTTCAATCAGAACTTCAAACGTACCTAAGAACCCTGAAACCTGAACCGAATTGGCGTAGTAAAGCTCGGGATTTGTTCCCTTTTCGCCATCGGTAGAAAGCAGCGTTAGGCTGTTCATTTGCGACAATTGCGCTGCCGCACTTTCGATGATTGCCGTTGGACCCACAATCAAAGTATTACCGCCGCTTTCATAGCTTACGGTTGGTGGAATAAGATTGGTCAACTCTACGGTATTTTCGAAAGCGTACAGCCTCGCTTTACCGTTATTGGAAGTTGCTTGTTCTAATAATTGTTTCAGCATTGCTCAATTCCATTTATGAACATGGATAGTCTTTTCCATCTCTTAGTGTAGTTAGCGCCGGAGATTCTGCTGATTAACTTATCAATGAGCATCCTTATTCCGCCATCTATAGGCGATGAATACTACGCAGTGCGTCCGTGCTAACTTCAACCAGATTGGTATTGAGCAACAAATAGCAAATGTCATGCCAATAAAATATCAATTAAAATTCAATCACTTAGATATTTTACCGACAAATAGTAGGGATAAAAAAACCGGTTGAGACATTTTGTCCCAGCCGGTTCATTGAGTGTTTAGTCAAAATGTACCTATTCTTTGTGTGGTATATTTTGTCTCACCTCGTTAGGCGGTGATTCCTCAGCAAAAGTATCACTTTCACCAGATACTGTATTTATATACAGTTCACTTTCATCTTGGGTAATTCCGGCGCTTTTTTCGGCGTTTAGTTCTGAGTCTTCAACCACCTCAGATGCGATATCGTCAGCGTTAAGTTCAGATCCTTGCGCCGTTTCAGCGTCTGGTTCTTCTTCCACTTTTTCTTTAACCCAATCACGCAGCGTCTCTGCGACGTCTTTAGAAAGTGACTTTAAGTTACTGTAATCATCATCGTAATCGTCTAGGCCATCACGCACGTTAAATTCTTCGGACAAGAACATTTTGCGCAGCGCGGCTTTCTTAACGCTTTCTGAAGCTTCAGAAACCAGCAGTTGCGCCACAGACATTTCTTCGGGCTTTTCAGTCTCTACACTCGCGGTAATGTCTGGAGCCTGACTAACCTCATTGACGTTCAAAGCGTCTGAGCTTTCGTCAGCGTTTGAAAGCGCTGTGACACTATCTTCGGATTGCTCCGTCTCTGTTATCGGCGTGATCTTTTCGTCATGTTGGGAAGATTCTTCTAATTTACGTTTCGACCAACGGCTTAAAAAACTAGTTGCCATTCGCTCTGCCCGCTCCTTTGCGTTTCTTACGTCTTACTTCTAACAACTCACCGTGGCGACCAATAAAGGCTTCCATCCAAGCCTGAACGGCTAACGGCATATCGTTGGATAGTACAAGGTTGTCGCCATCCATATATTGCGCCGCGACAGATTGTGAAGCCGTTAGTAACTGTATCGCTGGTTTTTCACCAGACTCGACGTTATCCATCACTAAAAAAAGTTTAGGTTGCTGAGAGCTTAAGTTAAAGCGGTAGTCTGTACGCTCGTCTTTGTGTAATTGCAACAGACAAACATCGGGAGTCTCTTCCGTCGGATTTAGCGCAAATCCCGTCAACTGCCATTGGGTTGTTACCCAAATCCCTGTACTGATCTCATGCTCAACAAGCTCTACGCCAATTGGCCATGCGTCTTCGGTCTTCTCGTAATTGTTCTCGAAATCTTTCTTATCCGACATAACTCACCCAGTTTTTCTATTTTGGTCTGAAAGCAATCAGGACACTTTGACCTTACTTTCGACCATTTTATTGACTTGTAAGCAATAAACGAGCCACACTGATAAAGCTTAGCCTATTCATGTCCTCTGGCTATAAGTACCAAACTAGCCGAAACTCAAATGTACGGATGTGTCATTACTGCGAACTCGCAGTTTTAATGCATTGTTGACATAAAACCTCGCAATTTTTGTGGGAACCGCTATTTTGGAACGAGATTTGCTTTGCTAACCACTTAGCAAGCTAAATGCGTAGCAACCTAACGCTCTTAATCACTAGGACACGACTGTGCTGAAACCAAATATTATTAAAACCAGTGAAAATCCCCTGCAAACCATTGAAGTCGATGTGTACGACGAGTACGGCGAAAAGCTCACGAAGCAAATCGCTTGCGAGCGTCCTCTTACGGTCATGCTGAACTGGAAAGAAGTGGTCACGCTCATGACGCTAGGTTCGCGTCCAGAAGCGTTGGTACTGGGTTATTTAAAAAACCAAAGCTTCCTGTCTGATCCAGCAGCGATTGAATCCGTCATTATTGACTGGGAAACGCATTCCGCAGCAGTGATTACTAAAGAAAATACCGAACATTTAGAAGGCGCCCTGAAAAAGAAAACCGTCACATCTGGCTGTGGTCAAGGCACCATGTATGGCAATGTGATGAAACAACTTGAGAACTACCAAGTGCCTCAAGTTCCGCTTAAACAATCAGAAATCTATTCCGCATTGGAAGCGTTGACTCATTACAACGACACCTACAAAAAAGCAGGTGCGGTGCATGGCTGTGCGGTTTGCAAAGGCAATGAGGTATTGTCATTTGTGGAAGATGTCGGCCGCCACAATGCAGTGGATACGCTTGCAGGTGAGATGTGGCTCAAAGAAGAAACAGGTGAAGATAAAATTTTCTACACAACTGGTCGCCTTACTTCAGAGATGGTGATTAAAGTGGCTCAAATGGGCATTCCTGTTCTGCTTTCTCGCTCTGGCGTTACTCAAATGGGGTTAGATCTTGCGAAACAATTTGGTATTACGACCATTGCGCGTGCGAAAGGTTTACGCTTCCAAGTATTTACCGGAGCCGACAAAATTGAGTTTGATGTGAAAGGCGAAAGTGCATCTCGTTAACGAGAAAATAATACAAAACCGTCGATTAGTGTAAACTTATAACAATTGGGATAAGTAAATCATCACGTTATGAAGGCTTAATTAAACGATATAAGTCAGAAACAGCAACGTGTGTTGTAGTAATAACAACGCTTGCTTTAATTGATGCTAACTACAGCTCATTCACAAAGGATGTGAACTATGGACAATGACCAACTGTGGAATTTTTTGCTCACGCCCAGTGGCATCATGCTCTCAATGATCATTACATTTGGTGTCGTCGGCATATATGCGTATATAACCGGTCAGTTTAAGGATTAAGACCAATATAAAAAGCCTCGCTAAATAGCGAGGCTTTTGCTTTTTAAACACTTCGCGAGTAATTACGCGTCAACGCCACGAGATTTTAGGAACTCAGAGTACGTGCCTTTGAAGTCCGTGATCTTGCCATCGCGGATTTCGATAATACGCGTTGCTAGCGAGTCTACGAATACACGGTCGTGAGATACGAAGAACAACGTGCCTTTGTATTGCTCAAGCGCGGTGTTCAAAGATTCAATCGATTCCATATCCATGTGGTTGGTAGGTTCGTCCATTAGCAGCATGTTTGGCTTGTGCATCATCAGCTTACCAAGCAGCATACGACCTTGCTCACCACCAGACAGTACTTTTACTGACTTCTTAATGTCGTCTTGACCAAACAGCATACGACCAAGGAAACCACGAACGACTTGCTCGTCATCACCTTCTTGACGCCATTGACCCATCCAATCCGTTAGGTTCATGTCTTCTGCAAAGTCATGCGCGTGGTCTTGCGCGTAGTAACCGATATTTGAGTTTTCAGACCATTTGTACTCACCCGCGCGCGGTTCAAGCACACCAGCAAGCGTGTTTAGAAGTGTTGTTTTACCCACACCGTTCTCACCGATGATCGCAACGCGCTCACCCACTTCAAAAATTGCATTGAAGTCTGAGAACAAGTCCTCTTCGAAACCTTGGCTTAGGTTTTCAACAATCAGAGCGTTACGGAACAGCTCTTTCGACTGTTCGAAACGAATGAATGGGTTTTGACGGCTAGACGCTTTAACTTCATCCAGTTTGATCTTGTCGATTTGCTTAGCACGAGATGTCGCTTGTTTTGCTTTCGATGCGTTTGCTGAGAAACGTGCAACGAACGTTTGTAGCTCTGCAATTTGTGCTTTCTTCTTCGCATTGTCGTTTAATAGACGTTCACGAGCTTGAGAAGCTGCTGTCATGTACTCATCGTAGTTACCTGGGTAAATGCGCAGTTCACCGTAATCCAAGTCAGCCATGTGCGTACATACTGAGTTTAGGAAGTGGCGGTCGTGCGAGATGATGATCATCGTGCAGTTACGCGCGTTTAGCGTGTCTTCCAACCAACGGATCGTATCCATGTCCAAGTTGTTGGTAGGTTCGTCAAGCAGCATAACGTCTGGGTCTGCGAATAGAACTTGCGCTAGAAGCACACGAAGTTTCCAGCCCGGCGCCACTTCACTCATTAGGCCGAAGTGCTGCTCCATTGGAATACCCACCGCAAGAAGAAGCTCGCCCGCTTTGGCTTCTGCCATGTAGCCGTCCATTTCCGCAAACTGAACTTCTAGGTCAGCCACTTTCATGCCGTCTTCTTCACTCATTTCAGCAAGTGAGTAGATACGGTCACGCTCTTTCTTCACTTCCCATAGCTCTTTATGACCCATGATAACGGTATCGATTACCGTAAATTCTTCGTAAGCGAACTGGTCCTGGTTTAGTTTTGCAACGCGCTCGTTTGGATCGTAACTCACGTTACCGCTGGTTTGCTCAAGCTCGCCGCTGAGGATCTTCATAAAGGTTGATTTACCACAACCGTTAGCTCCAATTAAGCCGTAGCGATTACCTTCGCCGAACTTAACTGAAATGTTTTCGAATAGCGGCTTAGCGCCGAATTGTTGAGTAATATTCGCTGTGGAGATCAAAACCTTTACCTTAGCAATTGGGGTGTATTTAGAAAAACCGGGCAACGGTACTTGTTCATGCTACATACTGCAAGTGTTGTTTTTATTAATTCATCGCTAGTGAAACCATCGCAGTGCTTCTTCAAAGCAAAAAGCTCAAGCACAAATGCGTCATTGAATACAAAAAAGAGCCAGTATTATAACTGGCTCTTTCTTCCGTAATGCTTACAACAAGTGACTAAGCGATATTCGTCACCTCTAGGATCAGCTCGGCTTTTTTAGGTAAATAAATACTGAATTTACTGCCCTTTCCCCATTCCGACTCGGCTTTTAGCTCACCACCCGTTTGGCTGAGGATACTTTGAGAGACCGACAGTCCCAATCCAGTACCCTCTCGCTTCGTCGTGTAAAATGGTGAGAAGATTCGATTCAAGTTTTCTGGCTTAATACCGCAACCCTCGTCAATAACATGAATCGCGGCTCCTTTCACTTCGCCCTCGTCAATCCAGTCTTCACTGACTACGGTTAACGTGCCTTTGCCGTTCATTGCGTGAATGGCATTCATTTGCAAATTAACTAAGATTTGTAGCAAGTGGTGACGGTTTATCTCAACGGACGTATGCGCTTGTAGATCAGTCACAAACTCGACGTCGCGTTTCTTGGTGCCCGTTTTAACCAAGGTGATGCTTTCATCAATGATAGGATTGACATGTTGCCAAGTGATTTCATCTTGAACACCACCTTGGCGACTGTATTGCAATAAACTGCGCGTGATATTGCGGATACGATCAATTTGCGCGTGAATCGCATCAATCTCTTCTTGTACTCGACTTGCATCGTCACCCAATTCAAAATGGATCAACTCCACGTTGCCAAGGATCACGGCGGTTGGGTTATTGATTTCGTGAGCAATCCCCGCGGTGAGTTCTCCCAGTGCTGCCAGTTTTTCATGAACAACGAGTTTGTCGCGAGTTTGGTTGAGCAATTGAATATGCAGCTCTAGATCTTGGGTTTTTTCTCTAAGGCTTGCCGTACGCTCTTGAACTTTGCATTCAAGTTGCGCTGCGGAGTTCTTCAGTTCAATTTTGCGCTCTTCTAGCGCGTCTAACATATCATCAAACTGTCTGGCTAATTGTGCGAGTTCATGATCGGCATCCAATCCCAACGGACCAATCCGTTTTTCTTTACCTTGTTGGACCTGCTTCACCACTTTATGGATGCGTTCGATCGGTCGAAACAGATCATAAGAACCGCGATAAACCATGACGCCAGAAACCAGTAATAGCATTAAGGTAATAAGGCTGATTTCGGCGATGTTGGTCATGTATGCTTTCACAAATGGCCACATCAGGTAGCCGGTATAAAGCATACCAATGACGTTATCGTACTGGTCTTTGATTGGTTGATAAGCGGTGATGTACCACGCATCGTACACATACGCGCGGTCGACCCATTGCTGACCTTGAGAGAGCACTTGGTTATACACTTCAGCACTCACTCGCGTACCAATAGCGCGCCCTAGCCTATGATCGCTGTCTAGAGGAACGTTGGTGCTTACACGCAAATCATTAAGAAATACCGTCAACGTACCCACAGGGCGAAGGCGGTCATTATCACTTAAGTATATGAGATCGCGGATTTGATCCACCAGCACTGTACTATTGTTAAGGAGCAAACCACCATCCAGAAAGCCGATCAAATCGTTCGCTTGGCTGTATACCGGAATCACGGTTCGACTGACTAACCCACGCGCCTCCCTGTCACCATCAGCAAGAATAGGCACTTCTGCTCGTTTGGCGAGTTCAGGATCGAGGCGTTCGAGTTCTTCTTTATTGAGTACATCAAAAAACGATTCGCGCTTGGTGAGATCCATAAAGCGGAATTTGTTTTCCATCGAGTTGACGCGTTGGAAAGAGAGAAAATCTAAAGCATATCTTTTCTTCTGCTCAGTGACCCACTTTTGCAGCTCATCTTGCGGTATCCCTTGATTGATGCGAATACGAAAATCATATGAGTCAGCAAACGCACGTACGTAATTCGATTGCTTTTGCTGTAACAACGTTACGCTGTTATTTGCAACACCCAAACGTTCAGAAACATCAAGCAGCGCATTTTGCCACGTGTAATGAATAGACCAATAAATGGTAATGCCGATCAGAGCTAACAATGTGAGGAAAATCGGCGCAGAGGTTAAGAATAACAAGCGATAACGCACCATGGTTTTAAAACGGTGCGTCCATTTTGACAATCCTTTGTGCTGTGGGCCGTTAGTCGGCATATTCCTCACCCTCAGAATCCCATTCTTTGTACTTACGTTCTAAGGTCTTGCGAGCTACGCCCAAGTCACGAGCAGCAGCAGACTTATTGCCTTCATGCAAGTTAACGACTTGTTTAATATGTGCTTTCTCGACTTCTTTTAACGTCCAGCTGTTTGGATAGCCTTCGCCAGTGAACTCTCTACCTTCTTTAAACGTCGGTAGTTCAGCAGAATGAGAAACGGTAATCGACACATTAGGCAATGAGTGTCCACCATTTAGCTCCCGCCAATAATGCGCAGGCGGTTTGCCAAGTAAAATGCATCGCTCGATCAAGTTTTTCAGTTCACGAATATTGCCTGGCCAATCGTACTCACTCATGGCTTCCATGTCCTCGTGCGCCCATTTTGGCGCAGGCATACCAAGCTCCCGCGTCAGCATATTGCTGAAAAATGGCACGAGCTCAAACAAATCGGTTTTGCGCTCACGCAGAGGACACACTTCGATTTTGAGCACATTCAAACGGTAATACAGGTCACTGCGGAAGTTTCCTTGGTTGACCTCTTCTTGCAGGTTTCGGTTGGTGGCGGCAACAATACGGACATCAATGCTGATTTCTTTTTCTGAACCAACAGGACGGATAGTACGCTGCTCTAACACACGCAATAATGATGCCTGCATTGCAAGTGGCATTTCCCCAATTTCATCGAGGAACAAGGTGCCGCCATTTGCTACGCGGAACAAACCTTCACGAGATTTTTTTGCACCGGTAAACGCGCCCGATGTATGACCAAATAACTCACTTTCAAGTAGCTCTGGCGCAATGGCGCCACAGTTGATTGGCACAAATGGGCCCGTTCGCCCACTCGCTTGGTGAATACCTCGCGCAACCAGCTCTTTACCCGTACCCGACTCACCTTCGACCAAAACAGAAGCACGCGACGGTGCAAACTGGTTAATAAGCTGCTTAAGCTGACGCGTTTTTTCTGAACCACCGATGATCTCGGAGGTATTGTGACGTTGGTAATCGCGTGTCATGGCGTACTGCATGCGTTCGTTCAAACGGCGATCCATACAGCGACTGACCGCTTTTAACATCTGCTCAAGGTTGAATGGTTTGAGGATAAAGTCGGAAGCACCGAGCTGTAGCGCTCGAATGGCAATTTCTAAATCCGCATAACCCGTCATAAAAATCACATCGGCACGTTTGTCATCCTCTTCAAACGCTTCTTCCCACTCAATTCCAGAACGCCCTGGCAGATTAATATCCAGTAAGATCAGATCATAATGTCGAGAATTACGCAGTTGTTCTGCTTCTTCAATGCTACCAGCTGTATCGACATGTGAAAAAAGCTTACCCAATGCCTTTTTCAAGATGGCTTGCATGCCTAATTCATCATCGACGACCAGTACGGAAAAGGCGCTATATTGTTGGTTTGTACTAAGATGGGATTGAGTAGACATATTTACCCCAGATGGATTTCGATGGGACAGAGTGTACCAAGTTTAAACAAAGATACCCTACAAAAAGTGCGACATTTTGTACCAACGCAAACTTTTATGCAAATAACCCCATGATTTAGTGCATAAACCAAGCACTTTAAGCTTGTAAAAGGTTGGCATCTTGTTTGCTTTAAGGTGGATACGGAGCGCATTTAAGTGATCTCAGGATGTTGATGTTTGCTTATTCCAACACCCTAAGACAACTTGCGTATTACGCTAATCGCTCTCGTCCAAAAAGGCTTCTCCCTAAAACCTGGAGAGATTCCAAAGAATCATTGGAAAGGAACACATAAAAATGAAAAAAATTGCGCTAACTCTGGCTGCAACGTCAATCACGCTTGTAAGTTACTCTGCGTTTTCCGCTCAAGATGGCGAGCACGTTCGCCTAGCAACCACTACCAGTACTTACCATTCAGGGTTACTTGATTACCTGCTTCCACAATTTGAGAAAGACACGGGCTACAAAGTCGATGTTATCGCTGCGGGTACTGGCAAGGCCTTAAAAATGGGCGAAAACGGTGACGTAGATTTGGTGATGACACACGCACCAAAAGCCGAAGGCACATTCGTTGAGAAAGGCTACGGCGTTCTACCTCGTAAACTGATGTATAACGACTTTGTAATTGTAGGCCCGAAAGCTGACCCAGCAAAAATCAAAAATGACGAAGGCGTGTTAGATGTATTCAAAGAGATCGCGAACAAAAACGCAACGTTCATCTCTCGCGGCGATGATTCTGGTACGCACAAAAAAGAAATGGGCTTCTGGGCTCAAACTAAAATCGAACCAAACTTTGGTGGCTACCGCAGCGTAGGTCAAGGTATGGGCCCAACGCTGAACATGGCGTCTGAAATGCAAGGCTACACAATGACAGACCGCGGAACATGGTTGGCTTATCAAAACAAATTGGATCTAGAAATTCTGTTCCAAGGCGATGAAAAACTGTTTAACCCGTACCAAGTTATTCTTGTTAATCCTGAGCGTTACCCAACAATCAACTACCAAGGTGCAAAAGCATTCAGTGATTGGTTGGTGAACCCTCGCGGACAGGAACTTATCAATGGTTTCCGCCTAAACGGTAAACAACTGTTTGTTGCGAATGCTGAGAGCAAATAACGCAATATGAATCTTGCTGATACAACACTGGAAGCGCTTCGCTTACTGGTGAATTTTGATGCAGACCTATGGGAGATCGTTGCGGTCTCCTTTAGTGTTTCTATCACGGCAATATCCTTGGTGGTATTGCCGGCTATTTTAATGTCCTTTGTACTGGCGTATACCGACTTTCGCGGTAAATGGTTTTTGTTGTCGATCGTGAATACGCTGCAAGCGGTCCCTACCGTCGTGATTGGCCTGTTGCTGTACATGTTGCTGTCGCGCGCTGGCCCTTGGGGAGACTGGCAAATGCTGTTCACTCAGAAGGCGATGATTTTCGGCCAAATGGTGATCTGTTTCCCTGTTTTGGTATCGATGATGCATGGTGCATTGCAATCTAGCGACCGTCGCGCTGTGGAAACTGCCATCACGCTAGGCGTCTCCATTCCGCGCGTGGCCGCTACGATGATTTGGGAAACCCGCTTTCCTCTACTCGCAGCTATCATTGCAGGGTTCTCACGTATCGTAACCGAGGTGGGCTGCTCAATGATGGTAGGCGGAAACATTATGGGCGTAACGCGCAATATTCCGACCGCTATCGCAATGGAAAGCAGCAAAGGTGCTTTTGCGCAAGGAGTTGCATTAGGAATTGTATTACTATCTTTAGCGTTGGCACTAAACTTCTTCTTATCAAGCATGAGAGGCAAAGGCTACCTCAGAACATAGAACATGAAGCAAACAAACGACTCACCATTAACCCCATGTAGAGGCGCATTATGACTATAAAAATCACCGCCGAACAGTTATCCATG
>NZ_WXWT01000202.1:0-19374 GCF_009904725.1 Vibrio sp. V43_P6S15P86 | reverse complement strand
CTTTAAAGAGCGTGTGCTTTTCCACATCCCTGAGTTAGCCATCGGCCCAAATGATGCCATTTATCTCAAGGGTGACAATGGTGTGGGCAAAACTACCCTACTCAAAATCCTTGCTGGCTTGCTCAAACCTTCTACTGGCGATGTTGTTGCACCAAAAGATACGTGGCTGAAAAGGCTGACGCGTCGCAATGGTCGTGTCGATGTGATTTATCTCCATCAATCTCCTTACCTTTTTGACGGCACTGTATATGAGAACGTAGTTTATGGAGTAAAATATCAACAAGACACACCAAAAGATAAGCGAGCTCAAGTTATTCACGCGCTGCGCATGGTAGGTTTAGAAACCTTAGCGGACGAACATATTTCCGTGTTGTCCGGCGGTGAAAAACAGCGCGTTGCCATGGCAAGGGCTTGGATCTTAAAACCGTCGATTTTATTGATGGATGAGCCAAGTGCGTCTTTAGACCAAGAATCCATTGAACGATTGGTGGTGATGGCGAAAGATCTTTTGGATCGTGGTTCCAGTATTGTGGTGACAAGCCATCAAACCAACGCACTGACCGACTTATGTAAAAAACAGTGGTGGATTAAAGACAAGACTTTGATAGAGTCTCCTCTGTTGTATGTCATACCAAAAGAAACATCCCAAGAGAATGCATATGCTTCAACCAACACAAACTAGTTGGGTCATTTTGGCTGGTGGCCAAGCCAGCCGTATGGGTGGAAAAGATAAAGGTCTGATTGAATTAAATCAGAAGCCACTCATCGAACACGTTATTGAACGTTTATCTCCACAAACACCACGCATTTTAATTAATGCCAATCGAAACCAAGATGCGTACAGCAAATTTGGTTTCGTATTTAGTGATCAATTCAAAGATTTCCCTGGACCTATGGGCGGTATTCACGCGGGTTTGATGCATGCTGAAACTGACTGGGTCGGATTTGTACCTTGCGATAGCCCTCAAATTAACACCGACCTTGTCGAGCGTTTCTGCCAGGCAGTCAAAGAAGACAGTGATATTTTGGTCGCTCATGATGGTGACCATCAGCAACCTGTTTTCACACTCTACCACAAACGCGTACTGCCAAAACTCACCGCATTTTTAGAACGTGGCGACCGCAAAATCATTCTGCTCTACAAAGAGTGCAACACCAGTTACGTTGACTTTAGCGACTCACCAAACTGTTTCGTCAACTTGAACACTCCGGAAGAACTGGCGCAATTTGGACAATTAGAATCATGAAACACACGCTAAACATTCCTATTCTTGGTTTTGCAGCTTATTCAGGCACAGGCAAAACCACGCTACTTGAAGCCCTATTGCCAAAGCTGACTGAAGCAGGTTTACGCATTGGCATGCTAAAACATGCTCATCACAACTTCGATGTCGATAAGCCGGGTAAAGACAGCTACCGTTTACGCAAAGCTGGCGCATCTCAAATGCTGATTGCTTCTCGCAACCGTTTTGCGTTAATGACAGAAACGCCAGAAGCCGAAGCGGAGTTTGAATACCTCTTAACTCGTTTTGATGAAGACATGCTTGATGTGGTTTTGGTCGAAGGCTGCAAAAACATCGCGTTTCCTAAAATTGAATTGCACCGTGAAGAAGTGGGTAAACCTTGGCTTTACCCTCACGATGAAAACATCATTGCCATCGCTTCCGACAGTGCGGAGTTAGATTCTGAGCTCCCTCAAATGAACATCAATGATTTAGATGCCATCGCTCAATTTGTTCTTCAATACGTTCAAGATGCAAAAGCACCAAAATCTAAAGAGAAAGACGCCGCATGTTGCGACACTCTTTCTCCGGCTTTCCTTTCAGTGGTTCAAGGCCAAGAAAAAATCCTTTCTTTGGTGAACACGGTTTCGGAAATAGAAGCATGCAAGATTGAAAACGCCTATGGCCGCGTTCTCGCGGAAGATATCATTTCACCAGTAAACGTGCCGCAGTACACGAACTCCGCGATGGACGGTTACGCCATCCGCAGTGATGATGTAGACCGCAGTAGCTACAAAATCGTCGCAGAAGTGATGGCGGGCCATGCTTACGATCAGCCTCTGGAAGTTGGTCAAGCGGTGAAGATCATGACCGGCGCACCAACACCACGTAACGGCGACACAGTGGTCATGCGTGAGCAAGCCTCTCAAAAAGGTGACGAGGTAACCTTTAACGATGCGAATATCAAAGCAGGCCAAAACGTTCGTCAAGCAGGTGAAGATCTCGCTATCGGCAGTGACGTCTTTACCACAGGCACTCGCCTAGCCTCTCCAGAAATGGGCATGATCGCTTCGCTTGGTTTTGGTGAAGCGAATGTGTTCCGCAAATTGAAAGTTGCCGTGTTCTCCACCGGTGACGAAGTACAAGCGCCGGGAACAGAGCAAAAAGCGAATTCTATCTACGATTCCAACCGTTTTACCATCATGGGCATGCTTGAAAAGCTCGGCTGCGAGATCTTGGACTTCGGTATTCTGGAAGACAACGAACAGTTAATGATTGAAGCGTTGGAAAACGCATCGGTGCAAGCGGACGTGGTTATGACTTCTGGCGGCGTATCCGTTGGTGATGCGGATTACATCAAACTTGCCTTGGATAAACTTGGTCAAATCGATTTTTGGCGGATCAACATGCGTCCAGGACGTCCACTCGCGTTTGGTCAAATCAACAACAAGCCGTTCTTTGGTCTGCCGGGCAACCCTGTTGCCGTGATGGTCTCTTTCATTAACTTTGTCGAGCCTGCACTGCGTAAGATGCAAGGCGAACAAGGCTGGAAGCCTCTGAAAGTGAATGCCATCGCGACTGAGAACCTTCGCTCTCGCCAAGGTCGTACCGAGTTTAGTCGAGGAATCTATGAACTGGATGACACTGGCCGTTTAACCGTTCGTACAACAGGCAAGCAAGGCTCTGGTATTTTGCGCTCAATGAGTGAAGCAAACTGTTTAATCGAAATCTCCCCAGCTATTGATACAGTAAAAGCGGGAGAAAGCGTGACAATTATCCCACTTCAAGGCAGAATCTAGCCCAAACTAGAAATTCAAAGGTCAGCGAGTCTGGCCTTTTTGTTTAATACAGAAACCTTTTCAGAGAGACAGCTATGGCTCGCACCATTCTTTACACTTACAAAGACCAAAACAAAGAACTGACGTTCTCATACCAGCAACACCGCAACATTCAAGAAGCGGTTGCAGAAGCAGAAGGTATCGATATCACTGAGTTCCTAAAGATGGAGCAACAAATTGAAGCAGTGTCTGACACTAAAGCGGTACGAAACTACCGCGATAACTACTTCAGAAAATTAGGTTTTAGCAAAATCACCCTAGCTCAAAAAGAAAACCTGGGCGTAGGCAAAAAGAACAAATAAGCTTAGCTGCAAACAGAAAACTCGCGATTCGTCGCGAGTTTTCTGTTTGCATGTTGCCGAATCTTGATTTAGACCCACTAGTTCTTTAAATCGCCGCCTCGTCTACAAACCAAGTTATTTTCGCTGACCCAAGCATATCGAAATTACTTGGGTATATAAGTAAAACGCCCCGTTTTTACCTTGATGGTCTAAACGGGGCGTAGATTTCTTCTTACTTTATATCGAGTAACGTTTCAGTCACTACTTGATGTTTAGGAACGCAGCACCGCGTACACCGCCTGAATCACCGTGTTTTGCTTTGATGATCTTAGGACACTTAGCCACAGACAATAAGTGTTTAGGGATGCGTTTTGGCATCTCTTCATAAATCAATTCGAAGTTTGAAAGACCACCACCCAGCACAACAACATGTGGGTCAGTCGCTGTAAAGATGTTTGCAAAACAGATAGCCAGCAACTCCATAAAACGCTCAACGTGCTCAACAGCTTTCGCCTCACCTTCTGCGTGCGCTTTAATGATGTCGATCGCTTTCTTCTCTTCACCGTAGTAATGGGCGTAGAGCAGCTCGAAGCCTCGACCAGAAAGGTAACTGTCTAAACAACCTTTCTTGTCACAACCACAGCCCAACAGAGGTGCGTTTTCGCCTAAGTGGAACCAAGCATCGATAGGTAAACGAGTATGACCCACCTCACCTGCTACGTGGTTACGACCAGAGAAAACTTTACCGTCGTAGGTAAAACCGCCACCAAAACCAGTACCTAGGATCAAACCAAGAACAGAAGGCTCATCTTGAAGCTCTTCGTCCCATGCTTCTGATAGCGCAAAACAGTTCGCATCGTTTTCAATCTTTACGCTGCGACCGATTTTAGCTTCCAGATCAGCACGAAGTGGTTTGCCTTTTGCCGCAGGAACGTTAACCGTTAATACCGTTGCATCGTCTGCGTCTTCCATGCCTGGTAGGCCAAGACCAATTGTGCCTTCGCAACCAAACTCTGCATCGTATTTGTTAACCAATTCCGCAATGGTATCAACCAGCAGCTCGTAGTTGTCTGTTGGTGTAGGTACACGTTCCGTCGCTACACGCTCAAGCTTCTCGTTAAATGCACCAAATTCAATTTTAGTGCCACCGACATCAAAGCCGTAATACATGTATTTCTCTCCTAAAAAATGCTTAAACGACTCCAAAAATGGCTGGAGTCAAAAGTATAAACTAGTGGCATTATCCATATCTGTACGCCTGCAAACCGTGACCGAATGCAGATTTATCCCCTCACCGCAGTCAGTTGAACAACATGCCATCAACAAAAGTTCATTCCTTAGAGTCAGCTCTCGGTTTTCACCCACTCTTTGAAACGTTTTAAATGCGGTCGGTTGGGATCGTTTTTGACTCGGGTCTTGGTCAACATGTAGGTTTCTCTAAAGGCTTCAAACCACAACTGAAGGCATTCCGATGCTTTATTCTCACCGGCTTGTTTCAAAACTAACGTCGCGACTTCGGCGGTTGAAAGATGCTGCTCATTCTCAGAACGGCGCATGATGTATTCAGACAGAGATTCTGGCTCAATAGAAAGCACAGGCAAAGATTTAAGAAAGTCAGAACGACGGAATATCTTTCGTGCCTCACGCCAGCTACCATCAATAAAGATCAGCAACCATTTTTTGTTCTGAGCCTCTTCGTTTACTAATCGCGCAGGCTCCAGATCTTCAATTAAACGAGACGGGTCATCCACATAGTCTGCAGGAAATACAATCACTGGTTGGTAGTTGTCATCCTGTAGTAGATCCAGCATCTCCTCAGACGGTTCTGTTCGGTTCCATTGATAAACGTAAGTCTCTTGAATCGTATCCGCAATTAGACGACCGGTATTACTTGGCTTAAATACTTCGTTTTCAGAAACAATCAACATACATGCAATATTAGCCTTGATGTTTGGCTGAAGATCGCACAAACAGTGTTGCTCAGAAACCTGGCAATATTGGCAACGAACCACTTTACATCCACGCGCGTTGAAAGGCTTGGTTGAGATAGATTGTCGGTACTGATATAAACGGTGGAAAGCGTGAATTCTCATGGTAAGTAATGCCAAGTAAAAAGTAGAGCGCGATTCTACTGACATTATGGTTTCGCCTCAAGATAAGCCCTTCAACGCACCTGACTGTTTGTTGAAATAATTTCACCCTTACCTCGGTCATAGATAAAGTAATAAATAAGGAAATGACAGTGACAGAAACGACGTTTCAAGATCCCTCGTGGATAAGATTAGGCTTTTTTCTCGGCGTATTATTACTTTGTGCCCTTTGGGAAAACAAACTGCCGAGAAAAACACTTACCGCTTCACGTGGGTTTCGCTGGGTCAATAACTTATCACTGGTTGCTGTGAATAGCTTGATTGTTGCGTTAGTCATGCCTATCGCGGCCTTTCAAGCTGCAATTATCGCTCAGGAGCAACAATGGGGACTATTTAATTTGCTCTCCCCGCCCGCTTGGTTAAACATTTTCCTAACCGTCATTTTGCTTGATTTCGTCATTTACGCTCAGCATGTTGTCTTTCATCATATAAAACCGCTGTGGAAGATTCACCGAATGCATCATGCCGATTTGGATATCGATGTCACAACTGGCGCGCGTTTTCACCCCATCGAAATCATCATCTCAATGGGTGTCAAAATTGCCACTGTATTTATCTTAGGCGTTTCTCCTATCGCTATCGTGGTATTCGAAATAGTGCTCAATGCCAGTGCGATGTTTAATCACAGTAATGCAAAACTGGCTTTATCAGCGGATCAGAAACTGCGAAACGTCATAGTGACGCCAGACATGCATCGCGTTCATCATTCCGTGATAGCAAAAGAAACCAACTCGAATTTCGGTTTCTTCCTTTCTGTTTGGGACCGACTTTTTGGGACATATCGAGCTCAGCCTGAACTTGGCCATGATGATGTCGTAATTGGTATACCGGAAATTAGGAATGAAGCAGAACAACGATTAGACAAGCTGTTAACGCAACCTTTTCGCTATAACCGAAGAAGACGCAACAGTTGAATAAAAGTTTTTGGGGATGAAGTGCGTAAACAAAGCGAATAGACCAAACCTAGACACCACTTCATCCTTACGATGCTAGCTAATGGATTCACTCTCCGTTAGTTGACGTTTTTTGTTTAACTGAGTAATACCAACAAATAAACCAACCACACCAAGCACCGTGCACACCAAAGCATTAGTATTCATTGCTTGTTGTGCTTCTATTGAGCTGTATAGAAAAGCCAGACTGAAGAAAGTGGTACCAAAGCTTAAACCTGTCAGTACGCTGAAACCAGCGAAACTGGCCAAGTCTTTAAAATCGTTCATAACGAATCCCTGTTTACTATCCTTAATTGAGTGATGAAAAGTGAAAGTTAACGAAATATCTGGCGTGATTGTCGATGTTTACGCGCGTTCCATAACCAGATAGATACGCCGAATGAAAAACCTAAAAAGAGTGTTTTCATTTGAAGTACGGCATTGTTGTCCAATATTTCTAATGCATAGTGAGCGTGCGAGCTAAAAATAACATTGGTCGTCAGAATCAATAGCATAAGCACTAATCCGGAACGACGGTGCTTGACCAACAGATACACAGCTAGTAAGTCTAACAGCCCTAATGAGCTCCAATAAATATTCAACCAGCCTGGCGCAAAATCATAAGGCAAAAAACCGTTAGCAATGTTGTCATAAAGATGCACCACACCGCCAACTGTCATAAAAAGGCATAAGAGAAACACGACGAATTTATCCATTATCGTTTCCTTATCTGAATGAATGCGCAAAGCATATAGAAGTCAGTTAAACATTTGTAATCTCATAGCCATTTTTGAGATCGACAGTGCCTTTAAACAGTACGTGAGGCGTGCGAAAGAAATTTATTCTCACCTGATAGAAGCATAGTGTTAGCTTTGGCATTTCGCTCAAATACACCAATGTTAGAACAGAAGTCTCACTCAAACCGCTCCCTGGTCTATCAGTTTTCGAACTTTTTCCAGTGCGTTCTGAAAAACGGTATGCGCTTATGAGGAAATATCGCTCCCTATATCGTGCCAAAAGAACGCAAAATCATGTCCGCCATCGTCTTGCGTATGAAACGTCCATGAATCCGCTAGGTCAGCACACTCGCACAAAACAAAGTGCCATACTTGATTTTGAAAGCTACTGTTCCATGAGCATAAATATCGTGCGGAACGAACATGTGTGATACCAGATTCTTCAGCGAGCTCCCGCTTGGCTGCTATGATGTAACTTTCATCAAACACTTCAACAGTACCCTTGACGAACTGAATACCCGCCAACGGATGTTTAAAAAGTAGGAGCTCTTGGTTTTGCTTACGCAGAACGACGGGACAAACTTTATCGATCACAAAACCACTCCTCGTTGTTTAAGCAGAAAGCTTGGGCTTGTTCTGGATATAAAGGAATCGCATGAAGTTGCATGATTCATTCCTTTGAATTCGGACAACATTCTAGTCATCTTGTTTCACCGAGATAGCATTAACACCACGTAGTGATAACTCAGCCCTTAAGAAATGAGCAAGATGCGATATAACTCACTTTTGCGATTTGAATAGCAATCAGAGGGGGCGTAGAAGCAACAAAAAAGCAGAACCGAAGTTCTGCTTTTAGAAGATGAAAACATGTCACTTATGCGGACTGATGTAGCTCGTATTTATGCAACATCGCTTGTTGACGCCCTGCAATTTCCGCCACTTGCTCAGAACTCTCAACCATAGACTCAAGCTGCAGCTTAGTACGTTCGCCAAGATCAGAAATATGGGTAATGGATTGAGATACATCTGCCGTCGCTCGTTCTTGTTCTTCTGTAGCAACTGAGATTTGCTCAACACGTTCTTGAATGTGTTTGACCGCAAGGTTGATATCAGAGAATGTCGATTTCACTTCATTGCTGGACTGCAGCGCGTGGGCCATTTCTTCTCTTGAATCATTGACTGCTTGGCGCGAACGCTCTGCTGCGGCAATAAGCTCACTCATCATTGCTCGGATGTTCGTTGTTTGTTGAGAAGTATCACTTGCTAGTTTGCGGACTTCATCTGCGACGACCGCAAACCCACGCCCTTGTTCACCAGCTCGAGCGGCTTCTATTGCTGCGTTGAGAGCAAGCAAGTTTGTGTTGTCAGCAATACCACTGATCATGTCGACCATTTCACGAATCTGCTTAACACGCTGGTCTAGCTCTAACATAGATTGCTCATTCATATCCAAAGAGCTTTCAAGTGATTCCAAACGTTCACGGTTTTGTTCCACAACTTGAACGCCTTTTGCAGTGTGCTGGGTAGCAAGCATCGAGTCCTGTGACGAGGCATTTGTCACTGTTGCTATTTCACGAATGGAGGCTTCAAGTTGCGTAATGGTCGTGATCATGCTCGCCAACGCTTCATTTTGTGTCGTCAACCCATCGCTCGTTTGTTCAGCTGCACTGTGGCTTACTTCGGCCGTCTGATAAAGCGTCTCACAGTTACGTGTAACTGTTTGGATAGAGTTGTTTGTTGAATCAATCACTTGGTTTAGTTTTCGTGCCACTTCTTTTAGTTCATAAGGACCAACCTCTTGTGCATTGTCACGGAAGTCATGCTCGGTAAGTGCTGAAAGACGCGTTAGTACATTCCTTAACCCTCGGTTTGTCCATGACTTCAGACTGAACCAAGTGATCAGAATAATGAAAGAAATCACACACGCTGCAAAAACGATCATAACACTCACTGACTGAATAGTGTCATTGACCACACTCTCTTTATCCGCAATCAACTCACCAGCAGCTTGTGATATTTGATCAAGCAACCGCATGGTTTCATCCGCAAGAATCGAAGCCTGTTTAAACTCTGAACGTTGCATTTCCCCTTGTTCTAGTTTGGCGAGGATCAAACGCAGCACGCCCTTTTCACTAAAGCCTTGCTTCACCATCTCGTACGGTGCCGTTAGGCTTGCGTATTCGCTTACTTCTGGATGTAAAGACTGGAAATCTTCATAGGCGAGATTAATACCTGCAATGCGGTTACGCATTTCTCGGTATTCTTTTTCGGCTTTGCTCAGCTCAGAATGCATCATCATTACTAAGAACGTGCTTTCCATTGAGCTCGCTGAGGCAATAAATCGGTTGGCGGCATCACTCGATTCAGGATTTTCGGCACTAAGAAACGAGCTAATTCGATTCATTTCCGGGCCGATAGAGCTGAGCCCATAGCGGAACCCACCAACTCCTGCATCAATATCCATTTGAATTTTTATCACTGAAGATTGCTTCAGTAAAATGGACTGCGTGATGTTATGTAAACGCGCTAAATTTGTATCTAACTCCTCAGAGAGTTGCTCAGCAACACCAGAAGCTTCTCCAACCAAACTTTTGCTTTGAGTCGCAAGTGAATCGATTTGCTCTTTTATTAGAGGCAACTCTTTTGGCTCAGTAATTTGCATACCATGGTTGAGTAGCTTAACCATCTCCAATACATTCCTGGTTAACTTTGCGTTCGCCATCGCGATTGGTAACGCTTTTTGCGACAAGTCTTCAAATTGCTCTCCTACCTGTTCCATTCCTTTGAAACTTGAGACAGAAAGGGCTATAACAAGAGCTATGATAGTTAAAAATGTTGCACTAACAGCCTGAATCAGTGAAAGTGATGTGCGTGAGCGTTTTCGCGTTGCCATAATCAATTTTTATTCTTTCTTAAGGTTGAATCGGTTTTGCAGTGATTCCGTCACATTTGTGAGACAAAACCGTGATTTGCAGCCCATACTATGGATTGGTTATGACACTAATATTTCAGTTGTGAGTCGTAGAGATGACAGGTGGTGATTTGCGTCGAGTATATTTTCCTTTGATAATCAGTGTGCTACTAAGCGCCTGCTCTTCTGGGCCTGAACCTAGCGAGCAAGTGCAAGTGACAACACCTACAAATCAGTTATTGGACAATAACCCTGACTTGTTCCAGTTTTATACAGAATGGCATGGCACACCTTATCGCTTAGGCGGCACACAAAAATCTGGTATTGATTGCTCGGCATTTGTGCAAAAAGCCTTTGTCGAGGCTTATCAACTATCGTTACCCAGGACAACGAGACAACAATCGAAACAAGGTGTGGAATTAAATTGGACGGATGCCAAACAAGGAGATTTGGTGTTTTTTAAGACAAGACGGACGACCTATCATGTAGGGATTTACTTGGGTAACAAGCAGTTCATGCATGCGTCAACGTCTAAAGGTGTGATCATTTCAAGAATCGACAACCCATACTGGGCATCTAAGTTTTGGCAAGTAAGAAGAGTTACAATGTAACTCTTCTTACTTTTAGAATTGGAGATGACTGGTATCAAACAATATCAATCGTAAGTAGCAACGGCAGTATCGAATAGGTTTTTAACCAAAGCGATGTATTCATCAAGGAACGTGATCTGTTCATTAGTCGCTTTTTTATGCCATACACCAGCCAATATCTCACCAAGATCTTCAACAACCGCATCCGCCTCTTTTAGTAATTTGAAGCGTACGCTTGAGT
Source organism: Vibrio sp. V43_P6S15P86 (assembly GCF_009904725.1). Taxonomy (NCBI): domain Bacteria; kingdom Pseudomonadati; phylum Pseudomonadota; class Gammaproteobacteria; order Vibrionales; family Vibrionaceae; genus Vibrio; species Vibrio sp. V43_P6S15P86. Next base: position 8,471 of record NZ_WXWT01000202.1, on the reverse strand, counting down.
GAAGCTCTGGGTTTTGCTCAAAGATCGCCATGATGTTTGAAGCCACCATATCGGTGACGACATCTTCGATGCTTTCGGATCCAGTGTCGCCAATTTCAGTCGTGAAAATATCTAGATTTAGCGACAAGTGCTCGATAAGAGCGAGATATCCATCGGTTTCTAAAACCACTGTTTTTCTCCGTTTATTGCAAGCCTTCGAAGCTGAAAGCGGAATAGTTTCAATAGTAAGACATGCCGAGAAAATTTCATTAACTTATTTCATATTAACAAACATTCACGAACCAACTGGATGTTTTTCAAACAATTGCGCTTTGCCTCACTGCGTTCGGATACAGGGTTTCTTCAAACCTTTTTGTATTTCAGTCATTTTCATGCAAACAAGTTTGGTTACGACCGTTTTCTTTTGCACGATACAACGCAGCATCGGCACTCTTTAACCATTGAGTGTGAGTTTCAAAATAAGGTTTATACTCGCAAACACCAATACTTATCGTGTAATTAATCAAAAAATCTTCCACTTTCACGATCTCTTGCTCAATTCTTTTACGTAAACGCTCCGCGAAATAGCAAGCTTGTTCTTGATTCGTATGAGGAAGCAATACCGTAAACTCTTCTCCGCCAAAACGACCGCACACATCACTGCTTCTTGCTGTCTTTCTTAATAACGAAGAAGTACGACGAATGACTTCATCTCCCGTCGGGTGACCATAGGTATCATTCACTTTTTTAAAGTGGTCGATATCAAATATTACTAATGAGCATGGTCCGTCGATAACTTTTAGGTGAGCAAACTCTTCTTTCAACGATTGCTCCCAATAAGCACGATTAAATAAACCTGTTAAACCATCTTTGCGACTGATTTCAGACAAATGTTGATTTGTTTCTTTCAAATGAATGCGATTTCTTGCCGTTTCAGAGACATCATTCACTTGAATAGCAATGTGGCTGACCTCTCCTGAGAGCCCGATTAACGGGGTGATTACGATGTCTTGATACATGAAATCACTGCTGTTTGAAACCGGAGAAAAATTGTTGAATTTAAAAAGGTACGGTCGGTTTTCCCAGCTAGAGAAGGAACGAGTTTCCAGATCGGCGGCGGTTTTTATCTTGGTTTCTAGCCAAGTTTTTGGCAGCTCTTCAAAATGATCAAATAAACATTGGCCAAGGATTTCTTGTGACAGAACGCCACTGTATGACTGCATAAAACTGTTCCACACACAGACCTTATACTCTTGATCCAACACGATAAGCCCTGAATCCATCGTATCGAGAATTTGTGTGACCCAATGAAAGTCTGCTATGTCCAGCGTAATATCGGACATTAGATTAGCTCCATGATTTCATAAATAATTTCTACGGATGGTTTATCAATTAAAAACAGTACCTCACACTCAAAATCGAGCGCTTCTGCCATGTAGGTGTATTCGATAGTAAACAGCTCACCTAATTCACCCTGCTCTTCACAGTAAGGCGTTAACGTATCCACAATGCCTGGCTGACGAAGTGAGAATTGCTTGTCGAGCTGATCCCCTAACGATGTGAGAAATGACGAAACCAGTAAGTTCGAGATATTCAAAATGATTTCATTATGAGGTGTAAACTCAAGCAGATAGCCTAACTTCTCGCCAATTTGATTGATGTCTCTACCACGCAAACACACCAGAGCTTCACCATGAATACCGCCACCAACAAACCTCTGCGCAACCGCGACAGAGCCATCTCGCCCAACAACGTCGACAAGCGTCATATGAAGTTCGCCGTAGGATAACGGACCAACATGTGGAACAGGAAGTTGGATGAACTCGTGTAAGTGGTCTGCCATAATCGCAGCCCCTTTACCAAGGGCAATGTTTGCAATCTCGCGGAATTTGGCTAGTGAGGAGAACTCATCGCAAATCTGGCTTTTAGGATCAATCGACTGGCTAGGCTTGAACGCATAGTGCAGCCCCAATTGTTCATAGAGCGGTATCACCTGCTCTTCTGTCAGAGGCTTAGCGATAAAAGCTTGAGCACCTAGCTCTATGCAGCGCTGTTTTGCCTCTTGTTGAACATCTCCAGAAATAATGACGATTTTAGTCTGGTAGTGACTAACAGGTAATGACTCGAGGACTTCAAAACCGTCCATGATCGGCATCGTTAAATCGAGAAACAAAATATCGATATTTTGCTCCGCAAGAATATTTAGCGCCTCATACCCATCTTGAGCTTCGATCAGGTGCAATGATGTATCTTGTACGATGGAGCGCGCAATGAGCTTTCTTGCAACCGCTGAGTCATCACATATCAGTATTTTCATGTCACCAATGGAACTAACGTCAAAAAAATAATAATACCTGTTGTATACGTTCATCTCCATATGCTATGACGACAAATCAGAGGCTTATAAGCGATTTGATTCACATTTATACAAATTGACTACACTGAGAGGAAGGTTTCTTTACGAAGTATGCTCAACGTAGCGCCAACACCTTGCTTTTTATCCTAAACTGTTGGTGGTCAAATAGATTCGCGAGGTTTTGTATGTGGCAAGCAATATCGCAACAGCTTTCTGATACTTTATTATTCGAGTACCAGATCACGGAAAAAGTAAGACTGTCTGGTGGGGATATCAGTGAAAGCTACATGATCAATGACGGCGAACAGCGCTATTTCGTGAAAATTAACGATCGCGAGTTTTTGTCTAAGTTTGAAGTCGAGGCAGAAAGTCTGCATCTTTTGCGTGAGACATCCACCCTATTTGTTCCAGAGGTTGTGTTGGTTGGTAAAACCAAAAACGCCTCATTCCTAATTCTTAACTACCTTCCAACAAAGCCATTAGAAGATGGCCCAAACAGCTTTAAATTAGGACAGCAATTAGCTCACCTTCATCAATGGGGCGAGCAAAAGGAATTTGGTTTTGATACGGATAACTATCTCGGGTCCACTCTACAACCCAATAAGTGGCACAAGAAGTGGTGTGTCTTCTTTGCTGAACAACGCATAGGATGGCAATTACAGCTCCTTAAAGAAAAAGGCGTCACTTTAGTTGATATCGACGACTTTATAGATGTTGTAAAACAACTGCTAGCAAACCATGCTCCAGAGCCCTCCTTGCTGCATGGCGATTTATGGAACGGGAATGCGGCTCTCACGGCATGTGGCCCTATCTGTTACGATCCCGCCTGCTACTGGGGTGACAGGGAGTGTGATATTGCGATGACTGAGCTGTTTGGTGGATTTCAGCCGGAATTTTATCAAGGTTATGAATCTGTTATGCCACTTTCTGCTGGTTATCAAGAGCGTAAAGATATCTATAACCTTTACCATGTTCTCAACCATTGCAATTTATTTGGCGGCCATTACTTGGAGCAGGCTCAACAAGTTATTAATAAAATTATTTCTTATTAATTTGGAAGCCACTACATATTTCAAGATGTAAAACCTCGAGGCACATCACTACAGAAAATGACCCTAAGCTCAAGGTTGAGTTTGGGGTCAAGTTTTATACTTATTTCGACTCAATTAGCAACAACTCCACCTAATATCAAAGGAGACTTAACTTTGGATTGTGCCTATTTTCCTTGTAGGCAAAGTAAGTGAAGGGCTGTACTTCCTTAAAGAATAGAGTGTTTAAAAGCCCTGCGATATTAGGAGTTGTTGTATGAAAAATTATACCGAAAGGCATGTCAAATGCCCCCATTGTGGACATTCAATCGGCATTACACTAGATGCAAGTAATGGTGACCAAGAGTTCTATGATGATTGCCCAGCTTGTTGCCATGCCATTCACTTAAATATGCGAGTAGATGAGCTGCAAGATAAAGTCGAACTGTTTATCGATGACAATTACGAATAACAACTCGAGCATGTAAGCGTTGGAAACACAAAGTCACTTGAATTAAAAAGGAGCGCTTGGCTCCTTTTTATCATTCTAAAGCTGTTTTGCTGCGAGAACTCGCTCAACAGTATCAACTATGGCTTGAGTCTGAGGGTCAAACTCGATATTAACGCGGTCCCCTACTTGTCTTACTCCAAAGAGTGTTCGTTGCAAGGTTTCTGGAATTAGATGTACTGAAAAACGACACGCTTCAACCTCACCAATCGTCAAAGAACAACCATCCAAGCCGATATAGCCTTTCGCTAACACATATTTCATTGATTCTTGCGGCAGTTGGAACCAAATAGTGCGTTTATTAGGCGTATCGATGATCTCGACAATGTCAGCCATCAAACTAATATGGCCAGACATGCTATGTCCGCCAATTTCATCACCAAACTTGGCAGCTCGCTCAATGTTTACGCTGTCACCTTCAACTAGCTCGCCTAAGTTGGTGAGAGCCAATGTCGCTTGCATTAAATCAAAGCTGATAAGGTTGCCATTTATATTGGTCACGGTCAGGCAGCAGCCATTGTGAGCGACAGATGCCCCTATTTCTAATCCTTTACAAAGCTCATCGCTTAACTCGACAACATGCGTTTGAAAGCGTTCTTTTTTATCAATTTTAACGACCTTAGCCGTACCCTGAACTATTCCTGTAAACATTCTTTTTACCTATTGATTTCATACAAGCTGCAATCGATGACAGAGCCTGAAGCACAGCACTTTGTATCGAGATAAAACCTGTAGATTATAGAGCAACGACCTATTGAAAAATGGAGCCTTGTTCTCATACATGCTTCTTACATTAACATGATTTATTACAGCTCTCAGTATTAGCGTATCCTGAGCTTAGCGAGCATTAAGTTAGTGTTATCCACTATTCGCAACCTAACTATGGAATATAAACATACAATTGTTTATCATTTGCGCGGAGTTTCTCCGAGGCATTTTTTCACCTTATCGTGACTAAAATCAACCATCAGATCAGTTCACCACATCTTTTGTCCTCGAGCGCTCTCATTCTTTCAACTTATTGTTCCGCTCTGGAGTATTTTTCGTGCATCGCTATAAAGAAGAAGCATCAAGTCTCATCAAATTGGCGACCCCGGTATTGATCGCATCTGTTGCTCAAACTGGTATGGGGTTTGTTGATACCGTTATGGCCGGAGGCGTTAGTGCCACCGACATGGCTGCGGTTTCTGTCGCTTCAAGTATTTGGCTTCCATCCATTTTATTTGGTGTGGGTTTGTTAATGGCGTTAGTCCCTGTTGTCGCACAGTTAAATGGCTCTGGTCGTCGAGTAAAAATCCCGTTTGAAATTCAACAAGGCGTCGTTTTGGCATTGTTGATCAGTGTGCCGATTATTGCAGTGCTGCTTCAAACCCAATTTATTCTCGGATTTATGGATGTTGAAACGCTGATGGCAGAAAAAACAGTGGGGTACATTCATGCTGTTATCTTAGCAGTCCCTGCCTTCTTGCTTTTTCAAACGCTTAGAAGCTTTACGGATGGTATGTCATTGACGAAACCAGCAATGGTCATTGGCTTTATCGGTTTACTGCTCAACATTCCTCTAAACTGGATTTTCGTGTATGGCAAGTTTGGCGCACCTGAATTAGGCGGTGTTGGCTGTGGTGTTGCAACTACGATTGTTTACTGGGTCATGTTTGCCCTACTATTGCTTTATGTAATGACATCAGATCGACTTAAAAGCATCAACTTATTTGGTGAATGGCATCGACCACAATGGAAAGCGCAAGTTCGTCTGTTCAGGCTCGGCTTTCCTGTTGCAGCAGCGCTGTTTTTTGAAGTGACACTATTTGCTGTCGTTGCACTATTGGTCTCACCACTAGGACCAATCATCGTTGCGGCGCATCAGGTTGCGATTAACTTCTCTTCGTTGGTATTTATGCTTCCAATGAGTATCGGTGCGGCAGTGAGTATTCGTGTCGGACACCGACTTGGCGAAGAAAACGTTGATGGCGCTCGCGTTGCTTCACGAGTGGGCATAATGGTTGGTCTAGGTTTATCTGTTCTTACAGCGATATTAACCGTATTGTCTCGTGAATGGATCGCCGAACTTTACACTAGCAACCCAGAAGTCATCACTCTAGCGATGCAACTGCTCGTATTTGCTGCTGTTTATCAATGTACGGACGCAGTTCAGGTAATCGCAGCAGGTGCACTGCGTGGCTATAAAGATATGCGAGCCATCTTCAATCGTACTTTTATCGCCTACTGGATTCTTGGTTTACCAATGGGTTACGTCCTTGGCCGCACAGACTGGATCGTCGAGCCAATGGGAGCGCAAGGTTTCTGGCTAGGCTTTATCATCGGCCTTTCTTCTGCCGCACTTATGTTAGGGGTAAGAATGCGCTGGATGCACCGCCAAGAACCAGAGGTGCAATTGAACTTTTCAGTTCAGTGATAATAAGAAAAAAGCCAGCACACGCTGGCTTTTTTGATCGAATAATAACGCTGTTGAGTATACTTATAGCAAGCTTGTGAGCCAGTAGAGTCTGCTCTCTGGGTGACGAATACGAAGTTATAAAAAGGATATTTGTGCGGTCTATTTTATTGTTCTTAGTCTTGTTTCTTAACGGTTGCGATAGCTGGTTCAACCCAGAAAACGCCATGTTTGACAAGTATCACCAACGTGTCGCCAATGTGTTGGACGCTCCTACTCTTCCAATCGAATCGCAATCTACTGTGACCATACCTGCAAAACGTGACTTATTCGAGCCATTGCCAAGGCTATCGATTGGTTTACTAGAAAGCTACCAATTACGCCAGTGTGGATTATTCAATCTACTTGCCGAGAAAAACTCACAGCTTGGTAAGGTGCAGGATGCATTTCATGATTTTGATTACCAAACTTCACTGTTACGAGTCATGAATCGATGTCTATCCGAATTTCAGCTCAGCGATGAAGAACGTACTACATTAACAGAGCTTTATTCGACTAAGTGGCAACATTTAGGTACTCATCTTGACAACTTGCTACTCGCGAGTGATGCAATGCAAAAGCAGCTAACGGCGTCGGATTGGCTATCTCAAGAAACACCAAATGATGTTGCACGTATTAACGACGTCTATCGTCTTTTCAGTGAAATGTACGGCTTGCCTCATCGCGCCATTTCACGTCTGCCCGATATTGAGATTGTGCAATATCAAGAAGAGCTAGAGAAATCTCGTTTAATCGGACGACTTTACTATTCGATGATAAACACATCCCTTTGGTTAAAAGCGACAACTCAGCTACTTGAGCAGAATCAGAATAATGTGTTGTGCGGACCAAACCGAGACGTGACCCAGTTCCGCTACCTAAGAAATGTCTTTCAATCCATTTACGTTGAAGAAGTGCAACCTTACTTAGCCTATTTAGACAGTACCTATCAGCAACTTCATGATGGCGCCACCTTGATAGAAAAGCGTATGCAACTTCATGGTTATCAATATGGTATAAAAGAGGCACACAAAACCTTTAGACAAGAAACCCTAAACCACGTTCAGTTTTGGCAGGGTCTCTTCAAGCGGTGTGGCGTAACCGTTGGCAAATAGTAATTGCAGAGCGTTCTATTCCTTCAGCCTCTCACGCAAGAATCGGGCAAAACGTGGTTTACCGGTATGAGTAAAACCGTTGTACCTGAACGTGACGGTTGAACCTATTTTCGGAGGCTGACGACGCACTTCATCGGTAAACCCACTACCAATGTAAAACTCTGTACCATCTGGTAAGCGAACTAACATCGCCCCCATCATACCCAATAAACGCCCCGTGCCTGGCTTATAGCCCACGACTAGCGCTTCATCATCCGCGTATCGTTTCAGTTTAAGTAAATCACTACCACGTCCAGCTTGATAACGGCTTGATACCTTACGTAGCATCACCCCTTCACCATCGGATATTGAAATCTTATCCAATTGCGCAAACAGGTGAGCTTCATTTTGGATCGCTCGGTGTTCGACATATTTGATATGAGGTTGGTCTACTTCGAGCACTAAGTCTTTGATGTTGTAATAACGCTTCCGGTAATCACCAGCAGAATACGGCATATCAAAGATCATAAAATCAATGTTTCGCCAAGCTGACTCCACAGGCGTTTTATCCAAAACCGTTTGTTGTACGAGATGAAAATTGCCTCGTCCCGCCCATAGCTCACCATCTAACGGATAGTCAGGTAGTGAATCTATAAACCAATCTGGAGCGTAGATTCGGTTACCATTTCTCGTCACGAGATGTTGTCCTGTCCAATAGGCGCGAATGCCGTCGAGTTTTTCGCTATACCAGTATTCAGATACATCGATACCATCTTGATAGCTTTGCGCAAGAGAAACTGGAGGCGTGAGAGAAGTATCAGCTTGAAGCTGTGAAGACGCTGTCATAACAGCCAGCGCGATTAATGTCATTTTTAATGGCATAAGAAGACCTTGTACAAAAAAGCGCCTTTATTGAACCGTAACTCCTCTCGATGACCTATTTGTTACTAGTCATTCTTCGACTCAGAACAATCAACTTAAGTAATGATTTGCAAGGACAATCATAAACTTTAGACAGATTTTGCATTTAATATTTACACATTGTTCACAATAAGATGGGTGAGTCTCAAAT
>NZ_WXWT01000396.1:0-5719 GCF_009904725.1 Vibrio sp. V43_P6S15P86 | reverse complement strand
TCAATCGGTGGCTCAACAATCAGCGTGCCATCTCGGTCGATAAATAGGATTTTTTGTTGCTTGCTCACTCGAACTTCCTTATTACTAATCTTGTTTCGTTCTCGGCATAAACCGAGAACGTTGAGATTCTATTTATGAATAGTAGTTTCTAATGAAACCCAGTGTCTTTTCACACTCGTCGCGGTTACCAACACTGATACGCACGCAGTTCTCAATTGGCGAGTTACGCAGGATAATGCCCGTATCCCAAGCGGCTTTGAAAAGAGCATCGCCATCTGGGAATTTCACCAATAAGTAGTTACCCCACCCTTCAAAAACCTCCAGACCCGGAATCATCGACAAACCAACTTGTAAGTAAGCTCGGTTTGCGTTCAAGTCGAGAACTTGGAACTTCGCTCGCGCTAATCCTGCTTCTGAGAGCGCTTGAGTAGCAATTTCTGCAACTGGCACCGGTACTGGGTAAGGTGCGATAACTTTAAGAAGTACATTAATCAGCTCTTCGTTCGCAAGCGTAAATCCACAACGCAGACCTGCAAGCGCGAAAGCTTTCGACAGAGTACGCAGAATCGCTAGATTTGGATATTCTGCCAGTAAATCTACTGTTGACGCTTCTGGACAAAAATCGATGTACGCTTCGTCCATGACCACGATTGCGCGGTCTTTTGTCATCTCAAGCAAAGAGACAATATCGTCACGCTTAACCAAGTTACCCGTTGGGTTGTTTGGCGAACATACAAAAACCAGTTTCACGTTATCCAGATTCGCTTCGATGCCTGCAAGGTCTAATTGCCAATCTGACGTTAGCGGCACGGTTTTGCGCTCTACACCGATGGTTTCTGCACTGATGGCGTACATACCGTAAGTTGGTGGGCAGTAAAGAATCGCATCTTCACCCGGCTCACAGAATGCACGAATTAATAACTCAATACCTTCGTCTGCGCCGCGAGAAGTCAGTGTTTGTTCTGGTTTCACACCCGCATACGCTGCGTAAGCGGAAATCAGTTCTTTCGGTTGGCATTCGCTGTAACGATTAAGACGAGCAAAGTCTGTTTTGTATTCATTGTTAAATGGTGATTCGTTGGCATTTAGCCATACGTCACCCGTACCACCGATTCGGCGAGCCGACATATAAGGGGTAAGCTGTTGGACTTGTTTACGCGCTAGCTTTTCCATCTCTTTACTCTCTTATTCTTACTTACTTGCTAATTTTTCTACACGGATAGTAACAGCACGTTTGTGGGCGTCCAGACCTTCTGCTTCAGCCATAGTGACAACCGTTGGCGCAAGATTTTTAAGACCGTCAGCTGAAAGCTCTTGAACCGTCATTCGTTTAGAAAAATCAGCCAAACCTAAGCTTGAATATGTCCGTGTGTAACCGTAAGTAGGAAGAACGTGGTTAGTGCCCGATGCGTAATCTCCCGCAGATTCAGGCGACCAATCCCCAAGGAAGATAGAGCCTGCATTATCAAGTAGAGGTAGAAGCTCGCGTGGGTTCTTAGTCTGAACAATTAAGTGCTCAGGGCCATAATAATTAGAAATAGAGATCGCTTGGGTGATCGATTCAGCAATAATGATTAAACTCGATGCGAGCGCTTTTTCTGCAATCTCTGAACGAGACAACTCTTTCAATTGACGACGAACGGCATCTGTCACCTGATCTGCAATAATGGCTGATGGCGTCACAAGTACAACTTGAGAGTCAGGTCCATGCTCTGCCTGACTTAGAAGGTCCGCCGCAATAAAATCTGGGTCCGCTGTTTCATCCGCAATCACAAGAACTTCCGAAGGACCCGCTGGCATATCAATCGCTGCGCCACGGAAATCATTGCTCACCTGGCGCTTTGCTTCCGTCACGTAAGCGTTACCCGGGCCAAAAATCTTATCAACTTTTGATACGGTCTCTGTACCATATGCCATTGCAGCAACAGCTTGACCACCACCGACGTTGTACACTTCATCAATGCCACACAATTTTGCTACGTAAAGGATCTCGTCAGCGATTGGAGGCGGAGAGCAAAGCACAACTTTACGACAGCCAGCAATTTTCGCGGGCACGCCCAGCATCAAAACCGTCGATGGCAATGGCGCGCTACCACCAGGAATGTACAAACCCACTTTTTGAATTGGACGTGTTACCTGTTCACAAAGCACACCCGGTTGAGTTTCGACTTTAATTGGCTGTGGCTTTTGCGCTTTGTGGAATTTAGAAATATTGGCATAAGCTTGCTCTAATGCGTTTTTCATTGATTCAGACAAGCGCTCTGAAGCGGCTTTAATTTCCTGAGAAGAAACACGAATGGACTCAGGTTTAACGCGATCAAACTTTTCTGTCAGCTCGTTGAGAGCAGAGTCGCCTTCATTTCTAACTTTAGCGATAACCTCAGACACTGCTGCAGTGATATTTGCACCTTCTGCAATAGCAGGACGTTCTAAGATCGAATCTTGCTGCTCTTCACTTAAAGATTGCCAAACGACTGTTCTCATGATGTTTACTCCATCATTTTTTCAATTGGTAGCACTAGGATTGAGCTAGCACCTAACTCTTTTAGCTGTTCCATGGTTTCCCAGAACAGGTTTTCAGAACTCACTAAGTGAACAGCCATTTTCTGCTTATCTGCAGAAAGAGGAAGAACCGTAGGATCCTCAGCACCAGGAAGTAGTGCTTTGATTTGATCGAGCTTTTCAGCTGGCGCGTGAAGCATGATGTACTTAGACTCTTTCGCTTGTTGTACGCCTTGCATGCGAGTCAGTAGTTTTTCAATCAGTGCTGTTTTGTCCGCATCAAACTCACCGATACGTTGAATCAGCGTCGCTTTAGATTTAAAGATCACTTCCGCTTCTTTTAAGCCATTCGCTTCTAACGTTGCGCCAGTCGATACCAAATCAGCAATAGCGTCAGCTAGACCTGCGCGAGGTGCAACTTCTACAGAGCCAGTTAGCATACATGTGGAGAATGGAACGCCTGCTTCATCCATGTAAGCTTTTAGGAGTTGAGGGTAAGTTGTGGCAATACGCTTACCAGCTAAGTCTTGTGGACCGTTGTACTCTTCATCCTTGTCGATAGCGATAGACAAGCGACAACCGCCAAAATCCAGTCGACGAAGTTGTACGAACTCACATGGTTCACCCAGAGCTTTGCGATCAAGACGAACTTCTTCTAGTTCGTTTTCTCCGATGAAACCAAGGTCAACCACGCCATCCATGATCAAGCCAGGGATGTCATCGTCACGAACCAAAAGCAAATCAATTGGCATGTTCTCCGAGTGAACCACTAAACGCTCACCCATTACATTAAATTTTACGCCGCACTGTTTTAGCAGAGCTTGGCTCTCTTTACTAAGGCGACCTTTTTTCTGAATTGCGATTCTTAAGCGTTGTGTTTGCATTGCTTTTTCCCTGTGCAAGATTTTGATATATAAGTAATTTTTGAATTAATAAAACTAAAAAACCCTCGAGAGATTGGAGTCTCCCGAGGGTTTAAAATCTGCTTTTACTTTGATTTCACCTCCGGGAGTTTCCTGCCTCCCGGGTATGCGTACATCGCCCGAAAGACTAGATTGGGTGATGATGGTGATGAATGTTCATTACAAAATTACGCATACTTATTTAAGACTCTATTGAGTTGCTTCGTTGTTAACCACACTAACTAAGCTGATTACTTTTTTCAACCTTTAATTTTAAAAAAATCGAATTGTATAATACGAATAAAAAAGGAGGCCGGAGCCTCCTATAATTTTACTTTTTAATTCAGTGAATTACGCACTCTGACAAGATGCCATTTTTGACTTTGAAAGCCATGACAAAATCGCACAAACGATAACGAATGTAATCGACGCTGCGATGAAAGAGAACGCAATTGAAGCTGTCATACCAAGAGCAATAAAGCCCACGCATGAAACAAGCGCGACTGATAATGCATAAGGTAACTGTGTTGATACGTGATCAATATGATTACAACGTGCACCAGTCGACGACAGAATAGTGGTATCGGAGATAGGTGAACAATGGTCACCAAAAACGGCACCGGCTAAAACTGCACTTAGCATTGGGAGCATTAGCGCAAGATCGGTTGCACCAGCCATATCACCCGCGATTGGAAGCATAATGCCGAACGTACCCCAAGAAGTACCGGTTGAAAATGCCATTAGACCAGACAACAAGAATAGGATAACCGGTAGCCAATGTGGATTGATATTGCCCTGCGCCATTGTAGAAAGGTAAGAACCCGTCTTCATGTCACCGATAACCGAACCGATAGTCCAGGCAAATACCAGGATTAGAATCGCGCCAAACATAGACTTCGCACCAATCCAAAGTGTGCGTGCAATTTCACCCATTGGAAGACCTTGCTTCACAACAGTAAACAGTGCAACTGCTAAGCCAAGCAAGCTACCGTAGATTAGTGATGTGCCTACATCTGTATTTTCAAACGCACCTAGAAGCGCAAACTCTTTGCCGTCAGCAGCCAATGCTTGGCCACCCGTGTAAAGCATAGAAGCGATAGTCGCAATAATCAGCGTCACGATAGGAAGTACCAAGTCTGACACTTTACCCTTTTCGCTTTCACGGATATCTAGCTCTTCGTTTAGATCATGCGCTTCTTGCGAGTCGTTTTCTTTGTCTTTATCAAAGCCGCGGCCTTGAGATGCAGAGATTTCATGCTCACGCATCTTACCGATATCGAGGCCAAACCACGCCACAGCAAACACCATAAGCAGTGCAAAAACTGCGTAGAAGTTCATTGGAATAAGACGAACGTACGCGCCAAGAGCCGAATACTCAGTGATCCCATGTGAGACTAAGATACCGCCGATAATCGTAATAATGTAAGCACCCCAGCTAGAAGCAGGCATGATCACACACATTGGTGCAGCAGTTGAGTCTAGAATGTATGCAAGCTTCGCGCGAGACACATAAAAACGATCGGTTACTGGACGAGAAATGGCACCAACAGCAAGACTGTTAAAGTAATCGTCGACAAAAATGAATACGCCTAAAAAGGCAGCAAGAAGTTTGGAGCCGCGTTTACTCTTCACTCGAGATTGTGCCCATTCGGCAAATGCACGAGTACCACCAGATAGCGTTAATAATGCAGTTGTCATACCTAATAAGATTAGGAAACCAACAATGCTCATGTTCCAAGTGTTAATTCCGCCATCTTCGATAAAGACAGAAGAAACTTGAGAACTCACGTAACTAACGGTATCACCGATAGACCAGCTATTAAGTAGAACCGCACCCAGCACGATACCTACACCTAAGGAAACTAATACACGTCGAGTCAAAATCGCCAAAGTCAAAGCGACAATAGGTGGCAATAATGAAACAGGAGAACTAGAAAAATCTATTAAATTCATGATCTTCAAAAACCAAAGTTTGGCTAGAGATCTACTGCAGACAAGTCACGTAGCATACGATACGTGCTCATGTTGAACTTAGCGACAGGGAAGCGAACACTCCACCCAACCCTACAGTAGCGCTCCATAGTTTAATGTGAATATATACTATGGCAGTGTTGTTCCTTTCAGATACAACCCCAGCAAGTAACTTTGATGAGTTACTTACTTCGGCAATCTTCGCCTTCCACTATTATTCGTTGGCATCACCCCAATAATAGCTACTCTTCGAGACCGCGCCTCTACGGCAACAACAAACAATTAACCACTAACTGTACAAATTAACAACAAATTGTCTGCAATATTGCATCAGGTAGCAGCCA
>NZ_WXWT01000303.1:0-5737 GCF_009904725.1 Vibrio sp. V43_P6S15P86 | reverse complement strand
AGTGTTTAGTCATTATTTTGGCGTTAATTATGGTACATAGCTTGCTTAAAACGCCTTAATTATCAACCATACCTAAACTTTTAGGCCAAAGCGGTCGCGTATTAATAGTAAGAGCTAACGTGACGCTTCAATCGATTGAGATCTCTCGTAGTATGAAGTTAAGCCTGCCATTTGCAGATAAATTGCCACGAATCCCTCAGCGTGAAATGCCAGCTATTGGCGCGCCGGTGATGGTTTTGGCCACCTTAGCGATGGTGGTGCTGCCTATTCCAGCCTTTTTGCTGGATATGTTCTTCACCTTTAACATCGCGTTGTCGATGGTGGTGTTGTTAGTGACCGTTTACACACGTCGTCCGTTGGACTTCGCCGCTTTTCCGACGGTACTGCTGATCGCGACCTTGTTGCGTTTGGCGCTGAACGTTGCCTCGACACGTGTCGTCTTACTGCATGGTCATGAAGGCGGCAACGCGGCAGGTAACGTAATTGAAGCGTTTGGTAATGTCGTTATTGGTGGTAACTACGCGGTCGGCTTAGTGGTTTTCCTCATCTTAATGATCATCAACTTTATGGTGGTGACCAAAGGTGCGGGTCGTATCTCTGAGGTAAGTGCTCGCTTCACCCTTGATGCGTTGCCAGGTAAGCAGATGGCGATTGATGCGGACTTAAATGCTGGATTGATAGACCAAGAACAAGCAAGAGTTCGTCGTTTTGAAGTGACAAAAGAAGCGGATTTCTATGGTTCAATGGATGGTGCCTCGAAGTTCGTAAAAGGTGACGCGATTGCCGGTATTTTGATTCTGTTTATCAACATCGTCGGCGGTCTGTCGATCGGTATGGCGCAGTATGGATTGGGTTTCGGTGAGGCAATTGAAATCTATACTTTGCTGACGATTGGTGACGGCCTAGTTGCACAGATTCCATCGCTATTGCTGTCGATTGCAGCGGCGATGATGGTGACGCGTCAAAACACCGATGAAGACATGGGTGAACAGCTGGTCTTCCAGATGTTCGACAACCCAAAAGCACTGATGATTACCGCAGCTATTCTCGGTGTGATGGGCATCGTACCGGGCATGCCACACTTTGCGTTTTTGAGTCTGGCGGTCGCGGCTGGCGCGGCGGCGTATTTCATCGATAAACGCCAAAAGCAGAAAGCGAAAGAACCGGCTTTACCAGCGAAAGCCGACGAAGGTGCAGAGCCTTCATCGCAACGCGAGCTTTCTTGGGACGACGTCCAGCCAGTCGATATTATTGGCCTAGAAGTGGGTTACCGCTTGATTCCGCTAGTGGACCGAGACCAAGGCGGAGAACTGTTAGAGCGCGTAAAAGGTGTGCGTAAAAAGCTATCGCAAGATTTTGGGTTCTTAATCCCTGCGGTTCACATACGTGACAACCTTGAACTGACGCCAAACAGCTATCGAATCACATTAATGGGGGTTGCGGTGGGCGAAGCTGAGATTCGTCCGGATCAAGAGCTAGCGATTAACCCAGGTCAGGTGTATGGCATGATTGATGGCGAGCCAACCATTGACCCTGCATTTGGATTGGAAGCCGTATGGATTCGCGAAGATCAGCGTGAGCATGCTCAGGCGTTAGGTTATACGGTTGTTGACTCATCGACAGTATTAGCGACGCACCTGAGCCAGTTATTGACTAATAACGCATCGCAGTTGATTGGTCATGAAGAAGTAGAGAATTTATTAGAAATGTTAGGACGCAGCGCGCCTAAGTTGGTTGAGAACTTTGTTCCTGACCAATTACCATTAGGTGTGGTGGTGAAAGTCCTACAAAACTTGTTAAACGAGGCCATTCCAATCCGCGATATTCGCACGATTGTTCAAACTTTGGCTGAGTACTCAAGTAAGAGTCAAGAAGCTGACATATTGACGGCAGCAGTTCGAATTAGTCTTAAACGCCTAATTGTTCAAGAAATCAATGGTATAGAGCCTGAGCTGCCAGTGATTACTTTGATACCTGAACTGGAACAAATATTGCATCAAACTATGCAAGCATCAGGAGGCGAATCCGCGGGGATTGAACCGGGGCTCGCTGAACGATTGCAGTCTTCACTAAGCCAAGCGACACAGGAACAAGAATTGAAAGGCGAGCCAGCCGTTCTGCTTACTTCCGGTGTATTACGCTCGACGTTGGCGAAATTTGTGAAGAACACAATACCTAATCTCCGGGTACTGTCTTACCAAGAAATCCCGGATGAAAAACAGATCAGAATTGTGCAAGCCGTGGGTAACTGATCTCACGCATCATTAATGGATTCATAGTTTGAAAATAAAGCGATTTTTTGCCAAAGACATGAGAACGGCGCTGCTCCAAGTGAAAGAGGAGTTAGGCGCGGAAGCGGTGATCATGTCAAACAAGAAAGTGGCTGGTGGGGTGGCGATTGTTGCGGCGATAGATAGTGAATCTAACCCGTCTCAAGCAAGCGCTGCGTCACAACAAAATCGCGGTGCTTCTCAATCGAATCGCTATAACGAACATCGTCAAATGTCATCGTCTTCTGCAGATCGTTATCAAGATCGTCATTTAGATGAAGATAAAATTAGCCTGAACAGTAATAACAGTAACAACGAAAAAACAGGCTCGATGACGCAGCGATTCGCTAACATGCTTAAGCAATATAGTGGTGGTGCAGCAGATGCTGACGATCATGTAGCGGAAAATGAAGATTCGCTCTCTGCTTTATTGCAACGCCAGAATAAGCATCGCGACGGCTACAACCAAGAAAAGCCAGCGCCATATCAACCAGATTCACCTTTGGCGAAGTTAATCGCACAAGATAATCGATTTGAGCGTCCAACGCCGAAGCTGGATCCGACACGCTATGATCGCCGCCGTCCAAGTGATGAGCGAGAAGAGTCTGAAGATGAGCTGGAGAGTATGCGCGAAGAGATGACGTCAATTCGTCGTCTTCTAGAGCATCAAGTCTCTGGCCTAATGTGGCAGGAAGTGGAACGTCGTGAGCCGCTCAGAGCAATGCTGATTAAGCGCTTAGAGCGTATGGGCGTTTCTCCGGAGTTAGCAGACCAAATGGCTTGCTATATCCCGGAAGATACAAAACCAGCGCGAGCGTGGAAAGCGTTGTTGTCGCTGGTGGCGGATCAAATCAATATTCCTAAACAGGACATTTTAAAACGTGGTGGTGTGGTCGCACTGTTAGGTCCGACGGGGGTGGGGAAAACAACCACCGTTGCGAAGCTCGCAGCACGTGCCGCCATGGAATACGGTGCCGACAATGTGGCCCTTGTGACAACAGATACATATCGCATAGGTGCACATGAGCAGCTCTCAATTTACGGAAGAATCATGGGTTGTCCCGTAAGAGTTGCTAAAGATTCTAACGAGTTAGCCGATGTTATATATCAGCTAAGAAACAGAAGACTGATTTTGGTCGATACGGCAGGGATGGGGCAACGAGATGTCAGGCTTTCTGAGCAGCTCGATACTCTAATGCAAGAGAGCGGAGAAGTGATTCACAGCTACCTTGTTTTGCCAGCTACCGCACAACGTCGCGTTCTACAAGAAACGCTGGATCACTTCCGACGCATACCACTTTCGGGTTGTATTATGACGAAGCTTGATGAGTCATTAAGTCTAGGCGAATTCATCAGTGTAGTGATTCAAAACGCAATGCCAGTGGCTTACATCGCTAATGGTCAGCGCGTGCCAGAAGACATTGTGATAGCGCAACCAAAATATATGCTTGCGAAAGCAAATGAACTGTTAGAGAAGTCGACAGAGAACGAACCTCACTTTTGGAACAGTGACAGTGAAGGACTCTAAGGCGGCGGACTACTATGACTGAGAATATGATACACGATCAAGCAAGCGGCCTCCGTCGCTTAACACAACCATCGTTGACCAAAGTAATTGCTGTTACTGGCGGCAAAGGTGGTGTGGGGAAATCAAACGTAACACTGGGTCTGGCGATTTGTATGGCTCGCCAAGGCAAGAAGGTGATGGTTCTCGACGCTGATTTAGGTCTGGCCAATGTGGACGTGATGCTCGGAATTCGTGCAAAACGTAATCTAGGACATGTCTTAGCGGGTGAATGTGAGCTAAAAGATGCGATTGTCGAAGGGCCTTATGGTATAAAGATAATCCCTGCAACTTCTGGCACACAGAGCATGACTGAGCTTTCTCACGCTCAACATGCTGGACTCATTCGAGCATTTGGTAGTCTTGAAGACGAAATGGACGTCCTGCTGATAGATACCGCCGCAGGCATTTCTGACATGGTAATCAGTTTTTCGCGAGCAGCTCAAGACGTCGTTGTGGTTGTGTGTGATGAACCAACTTCAATCACAGATGCATATGCGTTAATTAAGCTGTTAAGTAAAGAACACCAGGTCCAACGCTTTAAAGTTGTAGCAAATATGGTCAGAAGCTACCGTGAAGGGCGAGAATTGTTTGCAAAGTTGACGCTAGTCACAGAGCGATTCTTGAATGTCAGCCTTGAACTCGTAGCATGTATTCCATTAGATGATAAAGTACGACAGGCTGTAAAAAGACAAAAAATTGTCGTTGATGCGTTCCCTCGCTCATCTGCCGCTTTAGCTATCAGCTCACTAGCAAACAAAGCGTTAACGTGGCCACTACCGAAAACACCAAGTGGACACTTGGAATTTTTTGTGGAAAGGTTGCTAAATCGTACCGAATTCGCAGAGGACCCTTTTGGTGAATAAAGCGATAACCTATGACCAACATGGCAAGTTTAATAGCCAGCAAGCGTTTATAGAGCGCTACTCAGTGTTGGTTAAGCGCATTGCTCACCACCTATTAGGCCGTTTACCGCCGAGTGTTCAGGTAGAGGATTTAATTCAGGCCGGCATGATCGGTCTTATCGAAGCTCAGCAGAATTATGATGGTTCTAAAGGTGCGAGCTTTGAAACTTATGCAGGTATCCGTATTCGCGGTGCAATGTTAGATGACATGCGCAAAGGCGATTGGGTACCGCGTTCTGTTCATAAAAATAATCGAGAGATTAACCAAGCGATTGCGGAACTGGAAGGCGAATTAAATAGAGATCCTACTGATTCTGAAGTAGCCACGCATCTCGGTATGACACTGGATCAATATCATAGTGCTCTGACCGATATCAACTGCTCAAAATTAGTCGGTATTGAAGATTTAGGCGTTTCTGATGATGTGATTTCACCTGCAGATGAAACTGATGACAGTAACCCGTTCAAAGGGGTTGCCGATGAATCATTTCGAAAAGCACTGGTTGAATCAATAAAACAGCTTCCAGAGCGTGAAGCTTTGGTACTTTCGCTTTATTATGATGAAGAACTCAATTTGAAAGAAATTGGCGATGTGTTAGGCGTAAGCGAATCTCGCGTAAGTCAAATACTGAGTCAAGCGATGCAACGTTTGCGCACCAAGCTCAGTGCGTGGACACAAAATGACTAAAAACACTGATTTTACGATTCAGTGGAGGCAA
Source organism: Vibrio sp. V43_P6S15P86 (assembly GCF_009904725.1). Lineage (NCBI taxonomy): Bacteria > Pseudomonadati > Pseudomonadota > Gammaproteobacteria > Vibrionales > Vibrionaceae > Vibrio > Vibrio sp. V43_P6S15P86. Next base: position 279 of record NZ_WXWT01000303.1, on the reverse strand, counting down.
TTTTGAATAAAAACATGAAGATCCTTATTGTTGATGATTTCTCAACAATGCGCCGTATTGTTAAAAACCTGCTTCGTGACTTGGGTTTCAATAACACTCAAGAAGCGGACGATGGTTTAACCGCATTACCAATGCTGAAAAAAGGTGACTTCGATTTTGTTGTAACTGACTGGAACATGCCAGGTATGCAAGGCATCGATTTGCTTAAACACATCCGCGCGGATGCAGAACTTAAGCATTTGCCAGTTCTAATGATCACGGCTGAAGCGAAGCGTGAGC
>NZ_WXWT01000312.1:0-5756 GCF_009904725.1 Vibrio sp. V43_P6S15P86 | reverse complement strand
TGAAAATTGCTCAAAAACTTGCTGCGATGTCATCTTTTGTGAGGTGGGATTGAGGTCATAATACGCGGGCTTTTCATCGGTAAAGATCTCTAATGAGAGTTTGAAATCTGGATTGTCGAACAAACCAGCGGAGAGAATGTACTCGCCTGTCGGTAACAAATGATAGAAAAGGTTTGTGCCGCATTCGCCACAAAAACCTCTCACCGCCCAGTCAGACGATTGATAACGCTTTGGCTCGGCCCCCTTAAACGTTACGTTAGGACCACAATGCACAGCATGGAGTGCTCCACTCGACCATTTTCGACACATCGAGCAGTGGCATAGACTCACTTCATTCTTAGCATCTGCGGTCACTTCAATAGCGCCGCACAAACATGTCCCTTTCATTCTCTGTTTCCTTATTCGTTTGATGTCATTCCATTATGACGCAATTGTTAGCACGCACGCGTGATGTGCAACCAATTTTTCAGCGTGAACTTTATGAACAAAATATCCGTTATGCTCAATATTCTCTTTATCGACGTTTTAAAGACATCAATTTAACACTTGATTAACCTTTGACACATCAGCATCCAGTTCGAGTTAAAAGCTGAAACAAAAATAAGACTCATCAAAAAATAGAGTCACCAACATAAGGAACGTGAACATGTTAAAGGTAATCAAACCAACGCTCGCCGCATCGATCATCGCAGCTTCATTTTCATTTAACGCTTTTGCTGCTGATGTAGAAAAAATGCATTTCTTGATCCCTGGAGGTGCCGGTGGCGGCTGGGACATGACCGCACGAGGTACAGGTGATGTGCTACTCAAATCAGACATCGTTGAGACGGTATCTTTCCAAAACCTTTCTGGTGGCGGCGGCGGTAAAGCCATTGCGCACTTGATTGAAACGGCAGATCGCCAAGAAGATACGCTGATGGTGAACTCAACACCGATCGTCGTTCGCTCTCTAACAGGTATTTTCCCTCAATCCTTTAGAGATCTCACTCCCGTTGCAGCCACCATTGCGGATTACGGTGCCATCGTAGCCTCTGTTGATTCGCCATACAATTCTTGGGAAGACGTAGTAAAAGCATTTGAATCTAACCCTCGCAAAGTGAAAATTGCGGGTGGCTCTGCTCGTGGCTCGATGGACCACCTCGTCGTTGCCGCCGCATTTAAAGGCGAAGGATTTGATGCGCGTAAAGTTCGTTACATCGCTTACGATGCGGGCGGTAAAGCCATGGCAGCCCTTCTTTCAGGCGAAACTCAACTGCTCTCTACGGGCCTAGGTGAAGTACTGGAGATGTCAAAATCTGGTCAAGTCAAAGTGCTAGCGGTAACTGCACCAAAACGCCTAGAAGCCGCACCAAACATCCCTACGCTAACAGAATATGGTAACGAAACGGTCTTCGCTAACTGGCGTGGATTCTTTGCTGCACCAGGTACTAGCCAAGAAAAGCTGGATGAATGGAATGCAGCATTTACCAAAATGTACAACACTGACGAATGGCAAGTCGTCCGTGACCGCAATGGTTGGATAGACAACTACAAGGCGGACAAAGCGTTCTTCGCGTTCCTTGAAGAGCAAGAGCAGCAAATGGGTGACTTAATGCGCGAGTTAGGCTTCCTAAAGTAACAGTCGAACTGGGTCCCTCAGATTCCAACCTCACCCAATAACGTGGGGTTGGTATTTCCCCAACTGTATTTGCACTCTAAGTTTCACCGTATATGGATATTGTCGACAATCGGCATGCACACTCCTTTGTTTATATACCCAAAGCAGCTCGACTAGCAGCGAAATGCTTAATTGTTAATGGTTTAGTTTATTCATTAACGTCCATATGCGGTCTTTTTTATTTTTGTTAGGAGTTGAATATGTCTCGTTCAACCAACTTTTTCACCAAAGAATATTTGCTCTGTCGTGACCGTGTCGGCGCAATGATCTTTCTACTCTTCTGTCTTTGCTACGGTTATCAAACCTCGCAAATTCCATTGTTCCCTGGTGATGAATACGAACCGTTCACCGCACGTACTTTGCCAACCATCCTGACTTACGTCGGTGCTGGCCTTTCTTTGTTATTACTGGTAACAGGACAACCAGATAAACAAAGTGGCGCGGTGCTGACCTTTAATTGGAAGTTGCTGATCGCTTTCTTGGTTTTGATGGCGCTTTACGGCGTGGGCCTGACTTACCTAGGCTTTGTTATAGCTACTGGCTTCTTTTTATTGGCTGGCTTTTATCTGCTGGGGGAAAGACGTAAACCCGTTCTGTTCGGCGCGTCGTTTCCATTCGTGATCGCGTTCTATTTATTACTCACTCAAGGTTTGGACATCTATCTCGAACCGGGTTTGATTTTCACCATCTGGTAGTCAAAGAAAGGACTGAATTATGTTAGATGGAATTCTACAAGGTTTATCCACTGCAGTAATGCCAATGAACATCATGATGGTGATCGTTGGTTGTTTCGTCGGTACATTTATCGGCATGTTACCTGGGCTTGGACCGATCTCAGCCATTGCTTTGATGATCCCAATTACTTATGGCCTAGAGCCCTCCTCTGGCCTTATTTTGATGGCGGGTGTTTATTACGGTGCGGTATTTGGTGGTTCTACGTCGTCGATTTTAATTAACGCGCCGGGTTGTTCTTCAACCGTGGTGACAGCATTCGACGGATACCCAATGGCTCAAAAAGGCCAAGCAGGTAAAGCATTAGCTTTGGCAGCTTATTCTTCTTTTACTGGCGGTACGCTATCTGCCATTATGTTACTTGTTGCCGCACCAGCATTGGCTAGCGTTTCACTTAGCTTCCAATCGTCAGACTATTTTGCGTTGATGCTGCTTGGGTTATCAGCAGTCGCTGCTTTTGCGGGGAAAGGTCAGGTCATCAAAGCGTGGATGATGACCATTCTTGGTTTGATGCTATCTACAGTTGGTATCGATAAAGGCGTAGGCGTTGAACGCTTTACCTTCGGTTTAACGGATTTAATGGATGGCTTTAGCTTCTTGTTGCTTGCAATGGCGACATTCGCACTGGGTGAGACGCTGATGGGCATTCTTAAACCATCAAAAGACACCAGCGATGAAGAACAGGAAAAGCTGAGCAACATTGGCTCAATGAAAGTGACCAAGGAAGAAATCAAAGATGTTGCGCCTGTTTCAATTCGCTCTTCAATATTAGGTTTCTTCACTGGCGTTCTTCCTGGCGCAGGGGCAACTATTGCTGCTTTTTTAAGCTACGGTATGGAGCGTAACCTCGCACCTAAAGAGAAAAAGGATGAGTTCGGTAAAGGCAGTATCCGTGGTTTGGTCGCGCCAGAATCAGCGAACAACGCAGCGTCTAGTGGTTCATTTGTTCCACTGCTAACGCTTGGTATTCCGGGTTCTGGTACAACAGCAATAATGCTCGGTGCGCTGATCGCTTACGGTATTCAGCCAGGCCCTCGCCTGTTTGTTGAGCACCCAGACGTGTTCTGGTCGGTGATCATTTCCATGTACTTCGGCAACATCGTACTCGTGATCCTGAACTTACCGTTGATTCCGTACATTTCAAAGCTTTTGGCGGTTCCAAGAACGGTACTTCTGCCGATGATTTTATTCTTCTCAATCACCGGAGTTTATTTGGTCTCATTCAATACCATGGATGTGTTCGTGATGCTGATTGTCGCTATGGCTGCCATTGCACTTCGACTCGCTAACTTCCCACTTGCGCCTTTATTGCTGGGTTTCATCCTTGGGGGATTAATGGAAGAGAACTTACGCCGCGCATTAATGATTTCAGACGGCGAATTGAGTTTCCTATGGGAGCGCCCTATTACCCTTACCTTTACTGTTTTGGCCGTATTGGTACTGGCAAGTCCACTAATCGTAAAGCTGATTCAAAAGTTTAAAGCACAGCCAGTCAGCGTTGAGCAGTAATAGCTGTCTCTTTCAACCTAGATAAAGCCATCCATCGCGATGGCTTTTCTTTCTCCTATCAAATCGTTCGCTTATTAAGCAAAATAATATTGACAAGTCATCGCCTATATATAAGAGTAGTTGCATGAATACACACTTAGCGCAACTTAACCAACGAATTATCATCATTCCATAGGAATGGTGGGATATTTGATGCGCTCAATATTTATCGAACCCACCCATAACGGTGGGTTTTCTGTCTCTGCCGTATGGGAAATATTCTCTTGGAGGCGTTCACATGCAAAAAGTAGCGGTTTTTGGTAAGCCCGGCAGCGGAAAATCGACGGTAAGTAAAGCAATCGCGTCTGCTACCGCTCTCCCTCTTCATCAATTAGATTCCATAGTCTATAAACCAAACGGTGAGCCCATTGAGCGTAACGTTTTTGATGAAGCACATAGCAATATACTTCACTCAGATCGTTGGATCATAGATGGTCTGGGGCCTATCAGCTCCTTTAATGCTCGTTTAGATGCAGCCGATACTCTCGTTTATATTGATCTACCATACTCCGTAAGCTATTGGTTTGTGACGAAACGTCTCCTTAAAGGACTATTCATTAAACCCGAAGGTTGGCCTGATGGCAGTTCGGTATTGAAAGGGACATTACAAAGCTACAAAGTTCTTCAGCAATGCCCTGCATTCTGGAATGATGACTTTATGTCTCGTCTCGAAGGGTACTCTCAAAGTAAAACCGTTCATGTCATCAAAAACGTCACAGAACTGAACAATTTTGTTTTAGAGCGGGTAAAGTAAACTTCATATCAGGACACTAGAGCATGTGGGATGGGCCATCTAAAGCTCTAACAATGAAAAAGAACATAACAAGGATTGTTTATGCTTTTAGAACTAGCGCTTTTATTCGTTGCCGGCGTAGTTGGTGGGATCATTAACTCCATTGCGGGAGGCGGAAGCTTTATTACTTTTCCGGCCCTATTGGCGGTTGGTGTGCCTCCAATTATGGCCAACGCAACAAATACTTATGCTTCATGTGCAGGGTACATTAGCGGAGCCGTAGGCTTCAGAGAAGAGATCATGAAGAACAAGCAAGAACTGTTGTTCACAGTCTCATTCAGTTTAGTAGGTGGCGCTGTCGGAGCATATCTGCTGCTCAACACACCAGAATCGCTATTTTTGGAAGCCATTCCTTGGCTACTCTTGTTTGCCACCGTGCTTTTCCTGACTGGTTCTCGTTTAACAATGCTTATCAAAACTGTCGCGAAAGAGCACAAACACGCAGGAATACTCGGAGCAATCGCTTTGGGTCTATTACTTGTTGGTGTCTCTGCTTACGGTGGTTTTTTCAACGCAGGTTTAGGGGTTATTGTTCTGAGTTATCTGGTAGTAGCGGGTCACCAAGACATTAATTTAATGAACGGTTTGAAATTGCTGGTATCTACGTGTGTTTCACTCATTGCTATCGTGATATTTGTTGCGAATGGTTCCATTGACTGGCGCACAGGTAGCGTTGTTTTGGTCGGTACGTTGGTGGGTGGTTATCTTGCAGCTCGTGTATCTCGTCAACTTAATCCCAATCATGTTAAAGGGTTTGTTGCTCTTTCTTCTGTTCTCATCACTATCTACTTTTTCATTGATGTTTATGCTTAAACAAAGCTTGCACAAGTAGATAACACCCCTACAAAAAACGCCATCGCGAAAGATTAATGCTGATCGCTTAGCGAGGTTTTTGTGTCATTACAGCGAGCCTGGGCGTGACTAGGTATCTAATAGCAGTACGCTGAGCGGCTAATGAAACAATTTTGACCATAAAGGGCTCGGATAGAAGATCCTGTATCACGCTCCTCCGTCGCTGTACAGGAT
>NZ_WXWT01000259.1:0-5796 GCF_009904725.1 Vibrio sp. V43_P6S15P86 | reverse complement strand
GCTTACGTATAATGTGTAATACCGACAGCTCTTCTTTCCCGAAAATTCAAACTGTATGGTTCCGTCATGATACTGCTAAGTGTCCAGCAGACCATGAAAAAGTAAAAGACGGTGATGGTTACACCTGTGAACCTATCGTTCCTGCATGTGAGTTTGGTGAAAACCCTGACGGCACTTGTATGGATGCTTGCCAGTTCAAGCAATCCATCAATGACACTCAATCACTTCATTGGTCGGCTTATGTTTATGGTGAGCAAGTCACGGGGGCGTGTTATGGCGATTTTGGCGCAACCCGTTGTGAGCTTGAGCGTATTCCAAATGACACTACGCTTTGTACCGATGTAGATTCGGGCGAATTTACCCAAAACACTCGCTGTCACGGTAAGTTTCAATTCACTGGTAATCAGTGTGATGGTGGTACGTTGTTTTGGGGTAAAGATGGTCCTGACACCCCTATTATTCCCGATGACCCGATTCACGACCCTGACGACCCAACGGGTGATATCGAAGACCCTAGCGTGCTTCCTGACGATTCAACCAATACAGTGAATCCACCGGATACCGAAGATGAGCCAGAAGTTGAAGACCCTGACACAGATGAAAACACTGACACGGCAGTAGTTGGTGCAATCAAAGGGCTTAATTCGGATGTGAACAAAGCGCTCAACGCGCTAAATGTCGACCTCAATCAATCGAGCGCTGATATTCAAAACCAAATCATTGCGCTTAATGCGTCGATGGTGACTAACACCCAAGCGATTCAAAAGCAGCAAATCAACGACAACAAGATTTACGAAAACACTAAGGCGCTGATTCAGCAAGCTAACGGTGACATCACGACGGCAGTCAATCGAAACACCAATTCTGTCGGTGAGGTGGTTAAGGGACTCGATGATTTGCAAACCACTAACGCTGATGGATTTGCAGAGCTATCGGATAAGCTCGACGACCTCAAGCCTTGTGAGCCTACCGAGGAAAACAACTATTGTGAAAACCCTCATGGTTTAGGTTCGGATTATGTCGGTGATGTGCTGACTCAAGCGGATAAAGCCGTGTCCGGTGCGATGAATGCCTATGAAAAGACCGTGACCGATGCTGCTAACGATTTGATTGAGAAGAATCTGACTGCAGAATCTGAGGGGCATATTAATGCTATATCGGATTCGTTTTTGAGTGTGTTACCTAAGCCTACGCCCTGCATGAATCTATCCTTGCCTACGCTTGGCGGTGGTCGCGCTTCTATCTCTTGTGAGTTTTCGCAGAAACTCAAAATGATCATCTCAATTCTGATTTACATCTACACGATTAAGACGCTTGTTGAAATCCTGCTGACTGAGGTCACGCCTGTACCAAGTAACAAGCCAGGTTCTGGGAGATATTACTAATGATTCAGCTATTACCAATTGTCAGCACCATTGGGACGGCGTTGCGCCTCCCTGCTCTGGCTGCCTTTATCTCTCAGATAGCGACCACGTTATTTGGTTGGTTCTTCATTGCGAAAGCACGAAACGTCACGATTAACTTGGTCATTTTAACGCTGCTAATCGGCTTGACCGCCACCCTCACCTTGGCGATTTACACCCTTGCAATGGGTCTGTCTTATGTTGCACCTCCAATGTGGTCACAAGCGGCGGGTATGTTCATCCCTAATAACGCCGTGCCTTGTGTGAGTGCGATTTACTCTGCGCGTCTGCTGCGTTGGGTGTGGGAATGGAAGTTCTACGCGATTGTGAGGGCGGCGTAATGGCATCGGTCTACTTTGTTACGGGTAAGCTCGGCTCAGGCAAAACGCTAACGGCAGTCGGTAAGATTCGCGAGGCATTTATGCGCGGTGTGCCTGTGGCGACAAACCTCGATATCAGCTTGAAAGAAATGCTTGGACGCAACAAGCGCAACACTCGCCTTTATCGTCTGCCGGACAAGCCTCAGGTAGAGGATTTGATGGTGATTGGCTCGGCAAACAAGAGCTATGACACCAAAAAAGACGGCTTGATTGTGCTCGATGAGTGCGGAACGTGGTTTAACTCGCGAACATGGAACGATAAGAATCGACAAAAGTTAATTGATCACCTTTTGCATATTCGAAAGCTTGGATGGGATGTGATTTTCATCGTTCAAGACATTTCGATTGTTGATAAACAAGCGCGTCTTGCACTGGCTGAACACACCGTGTTTTGTCGTCGTTTAGACCGTCTTCAAGTCCCTATTATCTCGACTGCGGTATCCGTTCTGACGCTCGGTCAACTCAAGTTGAAAATGCCTAAGTTGCACGTTGGCATTGTGAAATATGGTGACAACGCGAACTCGCTCACCGTCGATAAATGGATGCTCTGGGGTACGGATTTATACAGTTCTTACGACACTAAACAGATGTTTAGAAACAACTATGAGGACGGCGTTTATTCAGTATTGCCGCCCTACTATACCCATGGACGTTACACTGTCCCGTATACGTTGAGAAATATCATGCGCATTACGAAAATCTATCTCCGTAAATACTCTCGATTCAGTGTATTTGCGGCAGGTGTCGCCGTCTCGTTTGCGGTGTTCACCTTAGTTGGCACACCGAACATGTCGACGGAACCCGAAACGGCTCAAACGGCGGTGCCTCGCGAGTCATTGAGTGACTTGCTCGACGGCTATCGAATCGAATCTTCAATGAATCCCCCAAATGTTGCCCCGTCTTTTGTGTTGGTTAAGGACGATGTACGTCTGTCGTCGTCGCAACTATACGCAAAAGGCTTTACGGCTCAATCTAACGGCTCTTGCTCCATTACGGTGAGTGGCAACGGTCAATCATTCAAAGTTATGTGCTAGGGAAAAAGGTGCGCTTTATGTCATGGATAATCGCAAAACTCACAGCTTTTCTTTCAAAAAACCAAAAAGAATTTTATTGCGCCGTAGGCTCACTGCTTGCGAGCACATTACTGACCATGCGCTGTGGTAAAGTTGAGAAACAAACAACGGCTTGTTCCAACTTTTCCACATCCAGCATTACCACCTTTCTGCTCGCGTGCACCCTGCTCAGCTCCCCTTCTTTTGCTGCAAGCTCTGCGCCTTTTGAGGCAAAGAACACACCGATTGGAGACTTTGCATCGTGGTTCTCGGTTCATACTGGGAATACGGTGGTGCTCGGTCAAGGTGTTACTGGTGAGGTCAGCTTTACCGCACCGGATTTGAAAGATGAGGACTATCCTGCCTTTTTCCTTTCGGTACTTCGTGCGCATGGTTACGAGCTTACGCATGACCACGGCGTTTTTACCATCATTGCTGACGCTAACAAAGTGGAGACGTTCGAACCCTCTCAAGTGAAGTTATACTTCTTTGAGAATGTCCGAAATACCAAGGTCGTTGACTTAATTTCCTCGATGCTTGCCGCAACGCAAAACCAGACACTGAATAATAAAGCGATTAAGAATTACAAGGTTGAGGTGCTACCGACCACAAACAGCATTATCGTGACAGGCTCTGAGAACCAATTGAAGCACATTGATGTGCTCATCAAAGGGATTGATAGACCACAAAAGCAAGTCTTTATCGAGGCGGTGATTACCGAAACTGAGCTCGGTGATTCTCAGGAAGTCGGCGTAAATATGGACTTAGCTCTGAGTGAGGCTGGCTTTGTTTCTCAGCCTACTGCAATTAAGAAAGCCGTTGATAACCTACTGTTCTATGAGGGCGCCGATTTCAATGCGCTTATTAAAGCAGTGTCTAAGAATCAGAATACTAAGCTCTTATCGCGGCCAAACATGTTCATTATGGACAGAGAGCGCGGTTACATCACGGTTGGTCAGAACGTGCCGTTCCTCACTTCGTCTGAAGTAACTGACGGCGGTAATCGAGTCCAGCAAATTGAACGTAAGGATGTGGGTGTATCACTTGAGGTAGTACCGCATGTGATTGGTGATCATGTTGTGTTGCAGATAATGCAAAAATCCGATTCGGTAACGGATTCCTCTATCGCATCCGATATCATCACCAATACGCGAACACTGCAAACAGTGGTCAAGGTCAAAGACCGCCAAACGATCTCTTTAGGTGGCTTGATTTCTCAAGAGCAGCGAGACTCGGTAAGCGGTGTGCCTGTCTTGATGGATGTGCCTTTCCTTGGTGCTCTATTCCGGTCAGAAAAGACCAATACGGTAGATAAAGAACTTAAAGTAACGATAAGAACCACGATACTTTGAGTTAAAAGAAAAGCCGAACAATTGCTGTTCGGCTCTGCTTTAGCTGTACTGTAATACGCTTTCCAGTTCTCTACACTTTATTATCGTGTCACGTTCTAATACGGTTGCGATATGTGTTTTGTCATAAGAGCTTCTAGCTTCAAACCGAAGCAACGGATGGTGTCCGTTAAGTGCATTGTTTACGTATATATCTCGTTCTTGTCTCTTCTTCTGTCTATGAGATGAGTCATCTAGCTCGATGACCGCCAAGACTTTTGTGTCTCTATCCGTTATTACATAGTCCATTCTTTTAGCCCAAGTTCGAGAGTTATCTTTAAAATTGGTCGGTTGAACCAATGCCATCAATGAAACTTGACTATGAATCACGTATTCATCAGGTATAAGCTCCTGCAACACTTTATAGAATCGGCGCTCTGTCTTGGTGGCTAAGTATGTACTTTTCTTGTGAGGTACAGAATTAGTCTTATTGCCAGTGTTCGGCAGAGGTACTTCGACTATCTTTGGGGGCTTTTCTACAGCTTTTGGTTCAAAAGAATGTATGCTGTTCGGTCTTCTAACCGATGCACCTTGTTCCCATTCATTAAGCCTACGTTTAGGCTTCTTACCCTTCTTTGTGAATAGATACACAATACACGCTAAGGATATAAATATCAGTAATTCAGGCACTTTCTGCTTCCCACTCATAAAAATGAGTGCATGGTAGCATATTGGTTTTGTTTTGAAGTGTTATTGAAATCAGTTTTCATGCACGCCTGTGGTATATGACGGGATAAATCCCACCCTCAACGCAGTATCTCGCAATCGAAAATCTTTAACTTCTGATACGAAACAACCAATATGCAACTAATGTTCACATTATCACCAGAGTGAGCTTGAATGCATACTAAATCGATTGTACTTTTGTAAGACGACCAAGGAGGTGCTATGCATTGTAGAGAGTATGGAGGTGCAATGAATTCACAATATGATGACTTGTTGTGCCACTTAGATGATTTGGGTACTTTGTTAACAGATGCAAAGTTTGCAACCATTGATAACCACAAGATTTCTTTTGACTACTTGTCTTACTCATTTGAATCAAAGCATCACGCGGTTATTTTCGATAACTTGTTAGCTTTAAAGGTTCGTTTCGAAACTCAAATTTTCTCAGAGCAAAGTGCTTATTTTGACATCATAATCGACTTTTATGGTCGAATATATCCGATTGGAGAGCTCGCTCCGGTTCGTGCCATTAGCCGACTCCACTCTTACGATGTAGGTGGCTATTTTGACCGAATAGTTGGCTCTTTTCTTGAGAGTTCAGATTTTTATCACGAAGAAGGAAAGGTTTCCGATGAGTAATAAGAAAAACACAGAGAACAAAAGCGTACCAAAACCATCACGTGGTAAAGGTAGAGATGTAGGTTTGATAGTCAACCGCGAGAAAAAACAATGTCCAGATTCAATGACGCGTGGTGACAATGAAATAACTCAAATGCATTCGACCCCACCTAAACCAGGCTCTGGTGGTACTAAAAATAAATAGGAGTTGTTATGCAAGCTCAGGAGTTAGATAGCGATGAACAAAGGCTTTGGGAGCTAGTTTGGAATACTCGAATTGGTATTAGAT
>NZ_WXWT01000157.1:0-5798 GCF_009904725.1 Vibrio sp. V43_P6S15P86 | reverse complement strand
ACCGTGTACTGCTAACGCCCTGTTAAGGGGTGAGCAACGCAATACTGAAGCTGCCGCAGACCACCCTAAACACTAAAAACAACGCATAGTGAAAATGCCACGCGTTGCGAATCCCTCTTGAACAGTTTGTTAGAGCGCAACTCACAGGTTGAACAGAACTTTCAAAAGAGAATTAACCAAGGAAGAAATTCCTAGAAATAGCACTACTGGCAAGCCTATCGCTATTATCAGTTTGAACTCGACAAATTGACCTACAACGGCATCACCATACCTACCACCCAGAAACTTTCTCGATTCGTCACCTACTGTCGATTTGACTTCATCTGTAACCGTCTTGCGATCTTTACCAATGAATTCTTTAAACAGCATAAAACCGAAAGGAGCGATAATAATTCCGGTGATAAGATATGAAATGTATTCAACTATATCGGTCATGTTCATACTTTTTTCTCCTGCGCTCTAACGCCCTGTTAAGGGGTGAGCAACGCAATACCAAAGCCGCCGCAAACCGCCTTAAACACTAAAATCAACGCATAGTGAAAATGCCACGCGTTGCGAATCCCTCTTGAACAGTTTGTTATGAGCCGGACTTGAGATAAACACCCACTTCTCTAAATTGAGATTTCAAATCCAGCATTTGTATGTGAGCCAGTACTATTTGGAATAGGTTAAACACTGCTGCTGCAAACATGCACCCAGCAACATAGCCAGACCACATTTTTTTGTCAGTCTGATATAACGTGTTGAAAGATAGAACAAAAAAAATGAGGCTAGAGAAACTTAATAAGTATTCATTACAACTATATAGGTACGAATTTGTCGAATAGTCATATTTGATTGTGACTTTTCCGCCTGCTCGTGCCAATTTTAGGTGAAGTGAGTTACCCACAGTTTTATAAGATAAATCATTTCTATCAAGTACTTGCTCTACTTTTTCCAACATTCTTCAATGTCCTCCATGACTATCTGGTTTAGCAGTACCACTAGCGTTGGTACTGCAATTTCTACAACTGTGTTCAATATGTACGAGGCTCATAACGCCGCGTTAAGGGGTGAACAACGCCACCACCTAACCTAAACCATTGTGCCATAAACACTAAAGCTAAACTTTGAACCTAAACCGCCAAGCGTTGAGAATCCCTCTTGAACGCCTTGTTAGCAATATGACGCCAACATTAAGCACTGAACTCTTTTAAAGCTGATATTGCCGCTTCGGCTTTGCTATTTTGAACAAAAACATGGTCGTGATAGTACGCCGCTATGACATTTGCACTTATGCCTTTTGAAGCTAATTTTGTTGCTACTGCTGCCGTTAGACCAACTGCCTCTAAACTAGAATGGACGGTCAATGTGATTTGACTATACGAGCCTTCAAAAGATAAACCCGCTTTTTCTGCTACTGATTTTTCAAGTACAAGAGTCAAACCTTCAGGCTCCATAAAAGTAGCTACTGGATTTAACTTGCAATACTCTTCTAGGCTTCCTGCAACAGTACAAAATACAAACTCAGCTTTAAGTAATTTGGGACGCATTGAACGTAGTAGTTCGTCTAAATCTGTAATTCCTGACATGCTTGATATTTCCTTGTATTGCTAACGCCCAATTAAGGTGTGAGGCACGCAATACCGATGCTACCGCATACCACCCTAATCACTAAAACTAACGCATAGTAAAAATGCCACGCGTGCCGAATCACTCTTAAATTGTTTGTTATGGCGCAATTCTCAAAGAAGGCCACCTTGCTAACCACCCTTTTGAATTTGCACGATTTTCAAAGGTTTCTCGTAACCTTTTAGGATTATATGTGACGCAGTAACTAAATAATGATTCAAAGCCAAACGCAGCAATACACTCATACTGACTTGGCCCTATTTGACGAACAGCAACCGCTGTTTCTTTTTCTGGCCAGTAACTCATTGCATCCAATGAACTTTGATAAGGTTCATCACCATTACGCTCATGCATTGTCGCTTGATTACGCACTTGCCAATTAAGCTTGGGCATGCGAGCTTTAAGAAGCACTTCGTAATCCAAGTGGGCATTGGAATTAGATTCCGTCGGATCAAAGTAGATTACATCGACGTCATTTAAAGGAGTCGGTTCGTTGAAATCATGCATTGAATCCCAAACTAAATTTCGCACGAAACCTGCTGCAATATAGCATTGAGGCAAACCCAATTGGGACACATGATAAAGTGCCTCAACTCTGATTGGGTCTTGTCTTATTAATTCTACGATTTTGTCCATTTTCGCCCTGCGCCATAACGCCCTGCTAAGGGGTGAGCAACGCAATACCGAAGCCGCCGCATACCACCTTAATCACTAAATTCAACGCATAGTAAAAATGCCACGCGTTGCGAATCCCTCTTGAGCAGTTTGTTAGTCGCGAGGCACCGAGCGACAATTTTAAGCCGAACTAAACTTTGCGAACAACAAACTTTATGTGCTTTGATGCATTTAAGTCAGGCGTAGTCTCAAAGCGACTACTCAATGAAACCACTTAGAACAAACAACGCCGTAGAAAACGGACTGACAACACCAAAAAGCGCTTTTGGAAAGCCAATCTCACAGTGCGGACTTTCAACAAAGTCACTGAAACTACGTGGAACTTACCACACCAGAGAAAACGTCATTTCTGCGAGTAAATCGGCTTTTGTACCCAACAAACTCACCGAGCGGAATTACAACCAAAAGCAGACTCTCGATTACCCTGCTCTGTCAGCACCAAAGAACAGAACAACCGCGAGGACACTTGCAAAACTTTGGACTTAAAACAGCTGAAATGAGTTTGGACCTACGACGATGAACCAGTGAACCGAACAATTAGCAGCCAAATTTTGAGCTTAAAAACATGATTTTGATTGCTAGCTTTTTCTGGCGACTAACGCCGCATTAAGGTGTGAGCAACGCTACTACCAAAGCTAAATATTGCACCGTAAACACGAAACCCAACCTTGAACTAAAAATGCCAAGCGTTGGGAATCACTCTTAAATGCTTTGTTAGCTACGTAGTTTCTTCTGATACCTTATGAGCGTATGACATTACTTTTGCAGAAACTGTAAATAACATATGTGCCGAAATCTTATACTTTTCTGATAGTTCAAAGATATTCAACGTCTCTTCACCTTTATCTGTACCGGGGTCAGGATAACGACCAGCCCAATATACAAAGTGGGTTAAACCACGTAAAACGGCCCTCTCCCTTTTATCCATGTTGGGAATAATGTTAACAAGGTCATGTAAACGGTGATGTCTATGCTTTTTCTCAATTTCTGTATAGCCGTCCACACCATGTTTCATTATAAGCATAGCTTTTAAGACAATTTCTAAACTATACCCTAGGAGCATCAACCCTACCCCGCAGTATTGACGATCACAAATTGATCTCACCAATACAGGCATTGTTTCAAAGTCAGGTTCATTTTTAAATAGAGTGTGGGCTGCTTGGCTTAGAGCTTCTGCTTGTGTCAGCCATAGAATTGGACTTTTTAGGTGCTTATTTTCTGGAACTTTGAAAGGATCAAAGTCACCTCCGCTATGCATCGCCTCAATCATTTGCCACTCAAAAACACCTCCTGCCCCATATCCAAACGGGTCTCGACCAAAGGCTTCACGATCAATTGTATTCATGCACTTTACCTTATTATTTTGATGAGTAGCTAACGCCCTGTTAAGGTGTGAGCAACGCAATACTAAAGCCTCCGCACACAACCTAAATCACTAAAATCAACGCATGGTAAAAATGCCACGCGTTGCGAATCACTCTTAAACAGTTTGTTAGCATGTTGTTTCCGCTACAAACTCATTCACTTGAGAGCGTGTTGTGAAACGTACTTTAGAACCGTGAAAATCTCTGAACAATTGCTGATGGAACTGTCGTGAACTTTTGGATTCGCGAACCGAGTATTCAGAAGCCCATTTTAATAATTCACGAAAATTCTTCTCCGCCTGTTCCTCATTAAGTTGCTTCGAGCTCTCCGAACCACGAGCATAAAGAGAACTTTCACATTCAGACCACTCTAAATCCAAAAACAACAGCATGTCAGCAGAAAAAATAAGCTGTTCGGCTAAAGCACCAAATACTCCCTCAACTACCCAGTTGCATTGAGACTTTATACTAGCAATTTCATTTTCGATTGCTCCGGTGGAGCGTTTTTGATTATAGCCACCTGGCTCCCATACAATCGAGTCCAAGTTAACTTCTTGCAACTGAAGTTTTCGGGATAACTGGTTCGACAACCAACTCTTGCCTGAGCCAGAATTACCGATGATGAGAATTTTCTTCATATTACTCCCGCATGCTAACGCCCTGTTAAGGGGTGAGCAACGCAATACAAAAGCCGCCGCATACCACCCTAAACACTAAAACCAACGCATAGTAAAAATGCCACGCGTTGCGAATCCCTCTTGAACAGTTTGTTAGGTGGGATTGTCGCACGCCATAAGCAATGCTTTCAGCTCTAAATTCAATGAAGCCTCACCAATTTTTCTTGCTGAATTTCCCAATTGATTGCGGTAATTACAATCGGCTCCCGCCTCTAATAATAACCTAACACCTTCGATATTCTCATTGATTGCAGCAATCATTAATGGTGAGTTGTAAACATACTCCTGAGTAAGAAGTAAATTGGGATCACCTCCATTATCAAGAAGTAGCTTTAATATTTTGTTATTGGAGAAGTTAGCAGATGCAAAAACTGGGCTATTCCCTTCATAATTCTGTATGTTGGGGAGCGCACCACTTGATAGTAAAGTTTTTACCAGTTCATGGTCACCAAGAAATGACGCCATGAGTAATAGTGACGCTCCACATGAATTGA
The DNA here is from genome assembly GCF_009904725.1 of Vibrio sp. V43_P6S15P86. Taxonomy (NCBI): domain Bacteria; kingdom Pseudomonadati; phylum Pseudomonadota; class Gammaproteobacteria; order Vibrionales; family Vibrionaceae; genus Vibrio; species Vibrio sp. V43_P6S15P86. The sequence continues at coordinate 977 of NZ_WXWT01000157.1, read as the reverse complement.
CTGTATTAACGTCCATTCCCTTCTTCAACAAACGTTGAGCATACGAGCTGCTTTTTCCCTCAATCATCTGATAAATTGCGATATTTATAGGACTACTAGGGTCGTTTCTGCTTTTGCAAGAACTTGAATCACTTGTCAAAAACACTATGGATAAAGCTGCTAGTAAAAATCGCTTCAAAATAATCCCTCCTAACGCCTTGCTAAGGTGTGAGTAACGCAATACAAAAGCTACCGCACAGCGCCTTAATCACCCAAAGCCACCGCATAGTAAAAATGCCACGCGTTACGAATCACTCTTAAGCAATTTGTTAGTACATGCGCTACTTCTATTTATGCGCTCCAAGATATTGAAAAGTGGCATGATATGAAAGGCTTTGAACACTGAAGTGAGACGGGCAGCTACAAAACTTAAACTAGATTAAGAGACAAAAGTTGGCTAGAAGAAAAACGCACTGAACTCCCCTACTTTTACTGGCTTCAAATTTGAAAAGGATTCGATCCTTGCACTTCGACGGCAACACCAAAGAAAGGCAATTCTGACTTAGTGAGAACCACGAAAGAGAAGAAGCGCCAAAGAAATAGGCTAAGAGTTAGAAACCGTAAACGGTGAAATCAAAGCAAACACTCCACATATAGTGCCACCGGAAAGAACGTGAAAGGTACAAACTGAAAGATGTAAAGACGAACACCAAAACAGATAAACACCAAAACTGATGACCTTTGATGTCAAACCCGTACTAACGCTCTGTTAAGGGGTGAGCAACGCAATACTGAAGCCGCCGCATACCACCCTAAACACTTAAACCAACGCATAGTAAAAATGCCACGCGTTGCGAATCCCTCTTGAACAGTTTGTTAACTGAGCGCCTTTCAGTTTTCGCCGATCTTACAGCCACTTTAGCCAAGGCTGGTTTTCCTAATTAATGATTAGTAAAGCTAACTCAAATATGTATTTAACTAAAAGATTACCGTTTATC
>NZ_WXWT01000159.1:0-5829 GCF_009904725.1 Vibrio sp. V43_P6S15P86 | reverse complement strand
TTTGAGCTGTTATTTATTCTTCAATTTTTGCGCCTTCTGGTGTACCTGTGATTACGACGTCAGCACCACGGTGAGCAAAAAGACCCACAGTCACCACACCCGCGATACCGTTGATCTTGTCTTCCATTTCTTTCGGGTTAGTAATCTGCATGTTGTGTACATCCAAAATTACGTTGCCGTTGTCAGTCACAACGCCTTCACGGTAAGCCGGGTCACCGCCCAGTTTTACTAATTCGCGCGCAACGTAAGAGCGTGCCATTGGGATCACTTCTACAGGTAGTGGGAACTGACCTAGTACGTCAACTGCTTTGGTGCCGTCAACAATACATACAAACTTATCAGAGATTGCTGCGACAATTTTCTCACGAGTTAGAGCCGCGCCGCCGCCTTTGATCATTTCACGTGCTGGGTTAATTTCGTCTGCGCCATCAACATACACATCCAGCTTCATTACGTCGTTACACTCGTATACTTCAATACCAAGCTCTTTAAGGCGCTCAGTTGAAGCGACAGAGCTAGACACTGCACCTTTAATATCGCCTTTGATAGTACCTAGTGCATCGATGAAGTGATTCACGGTAGAGCCAGTACCAACACCGACAATGCTGCCTTTCTCAACATATTTTAGTGCTGCCCAACCAGCCGCTTTTTTCATTTCATCTTGAGTCATGCCAATCTCCTGAATAGATGTTCGTTAACGTTTGCGGGCGTGATTATAGCGGCTTACTTGCCACTTTCCCATTGCCATATTCGGCTTGGGGTCACGATCTTAGGTAATGGAATGTCCCAGCTTTCGATTGGTAAGCGTTCTACATGTTGGCAGTCGTGAGCGATACCAACAGGCTTGGCACCTTCTCCGGTTATAAACCAATGAGACAGGGTACGGTCATAATACCCTCCGCCCATGCCTAAGCGGTGGCCGATGCTGTCGAATCCAACCAAAGGTGTACAAATGATATCAAGTTGACGAACGGGCTTGAGGTGGCGGATGTCCAGTTTGGGCTCTAAGATGCCGTATTTGTTGTAGACCAATTGATCATCACTTACGTACAGAAGAAACAGTAACTGACCTTTGGCAAACGGATGGATGACAGGTAGATAAACCGATTTTCCCTGTTGCCACAACCACTCAATGAGCGGCTTGGTATCAAGTTCACCGTCAGCAGAAAGATAAATAGCAATATGCTGTGCTTGCTGGATTTCAGGAAGTTGGGAAAATTGAGTAATCAGGTCGATTCCCGCTTGGTATTGCGTATCACTGCACAGAGCGTTGCGCTTTTCACGAATCAGTTTGCGGAAGTCTTGTCGAGAGAGGTCTGACATAGAGAGAATACCCCAGGGTGCCGTTGAGGATTGTGGCCCTTGAACCAGCTGGTTCAAGGCGGATCAGCAATGACAACCGTAGGCTTCTCGGTGCATGCCGAGCTTGCTCAATAGTTACCAAATACTAACCCTTAGGTATTGCTTATCGGCTCAGGGACTTAAATCCTGCTGACGCACACCCCAGGGTAAATTTTGTATTTACTGCTGTCCTTGCGTAACTTTGCTTAGTGCGTTCTCAAGAGACGCAGTGAGCTTTTCCATTCGCTCAGTAATTTCTTGCTGTTGACCGTTTGATTCGTATGACTTGGTGTGCAACTCATAACAAATATTCAATGCAGCGAAGGTCAGCAGTTGGATTTCATTGGTTACCTTAGTACGTTCGCTCATTTCTTTCAATCGGCGATCCAGATCTTTTGCCGCTGCAACAAGAGACTCTTCTTGTCCTGTCGGACAATTCACTCGTGTAACTTTGCCTAATATTTCAACGTCGATCGCTTGATTGCTCATGATGAATAAACTCTATATTCGCGCTATCTAAGGTGTTGCTTCATACAACCACCGAGGAGCAAACTATAGGAAAACCGCTATTAAGATTCAAGCATTTCCCATCACAGAAAGAGAAATGATGACGAGATCACACAGGAATTGGGCAAATTGAGCAAATGCTGTTCAAAATTGAATTTGATAGCCGTTTCAGACCACTAACCTTGATGGTAGGATATACCAATACATTATTATGCAAGAATGAGCCAAGTTATGAGTGAAATCACCCTTCCTGAATACCAATCTATTGCTGCTGAACTGCAATCTGCAAGCCTAGCAGTAACACCTGCGGAATTACATGGCTTATTTGTCGGCATGTTAAGTGGTGGATTGGCGATTAATGATCAAACTTGGCAGCCTATTCTGTTTGACTACACCAATGATGGTATGGGTTGGCCTTCTACCGCGCTAGCTTTTGCTCAAAGCGTATTCACTGTTACTGTCAATGAACTCACGGGCACGTCGATGGAGCTGTCTTTATTATTGCCAGATGAGCCGGGAGAAGAAGGCTTATTCGCGTTGGCTGACAGCGTGTCCGATTTCGTAAACCACTTTATTTCTGGGTTAGGTCTAGCAGGTGTTGCGCTAAATAAAGCGTCAGATGACGCTAAAGAAGCATTGGCTGACCTAGAAGAGATTGCCAAATTAGGCATTGATGAAGATGACGACCTCGGTGAACAAGCGCAATTGCTAGAACAAGTGATTGAACACATCAAAGCTTGCGTACTAACGATTCATGCTGAGTTTGGTGTTCGCCCTGAAAGTAGCGATAAAAAGCCTACTATTCATTAATCGTAGATGGTCCAGAGGTTAGCATGAAGCAATATGATGTAGTCATTGCTGGTGGTGCCATGGCAGGGGCAACGTTAGCATTAGCGATTGACCATTTGTCTCAGGGAAAGCTCCGCATTGCCGTCGTTGAGCCTTTTAAAGCGCAGTCAGATATGCACCCTGGTTTTGATTCTCGCTCAATCGCATTGTCTTACGGTACTGTCAATCTGTTGCGTCAACTACAGCTCTGGACCTTGATAGAGCCGTTTGTCACACCCATTGAACATATCCACGTTTCTGACCGCTCTCATGCAGGGATGACGGAAATTACCAAGCAAGAGATTGGCGTTGAAGCACTAGGGTATGTTGTCGAATTAGCCGATGTTGGTCGCGTATATCAAGAATTATTAGATAGCAGCGCATCCATTACGCTGTTTTGCCCTGACTCTGTTACCGATATCGAGCGCGAGCAAGACTGTACCCATATTACGTTGAAAAGCGGTGGGAAGCTTGAAGCAAAACTGCTGGTGGCAGCCGATGGTGCTGTTTCGACTTGTTGTCAGAAAATTGGTTTAGAGCTTTCTGAGCAAGATTTTGAGCAAGTGGCTGTCATTGCCAATATTGTGACTCAAGAACCTCATCAGGGTAGAGCCTTTGAACGTTTTACTGAAAATGGCCCTGTTGCTTTATTGCCAATGAGTGACAATAGAATGTCCTTAGTTTGGTGTCTGCACCCTGAGGAAGCCCAAGCAGTTCTTGAGTTATCTGACCAAGCATTTCTCCAACGTTTACAACAAGATTTTGGCTGGCGTTTGGGCGCGATGAAAAAAGTGGGACGACGTGCGAGTTACCCATTGCTTCTTCGCCATCGAAAGCAAAATATCTCTCATCGTTTTGCGATTGTTGGGAATGCCGCGCAAACGCTGCATCCGATAGCTGGACAAGGTTTTAATCTTGGTATTCGCGACGTTGTCTCGCTAGCAGAAGAAATCGTGCAGCAAAGCGGTGATGTTGGTCTTTATCAAGGCTTGATGCGCTTTAGTCAGCGTAGAGAGGCAGATCGAAGCGAAACGATCTGGCTAACCAGTGCCTTAGTGCATATTTTTTCAAATGATTTACCCGCGATGCGAATTGGGCGAAATACAGCCTTAGCAGCGATGGATAACCTTTCTATTTTTAAGCAGCCGCTACTGCGCCATACGCTTGGTTTGGTAAAACGATGAACGGCCGCACTGAATTAGGTAATAAAAAGCAATGATGCAAAGTGTAGATATCGCCATCATCGGCGGAGGGATGGTTGGGTTGGCACTTGCTGCCGCGTTCAAGGACAGCGATCTGCGTGTCGCCGTAATAGAAGGCAAGGTGCCAGATGAGTCGTTGAAAGAGTTACCTGATGTGCGTGTGTCTGCGTTGAGCCGTTCTAGTGAGACTATCTTGCGTAAGCTTGGCGCTTGGCAGGGGATAGAGCAACGCCGAGCTTCACCATACTACGGTATGGAAGTGTGGGAGCAAGATAGCTTCGCTAGTATTGAGTTCAATGCACAAAGCATGGCACAACCTGATTTAGGGCATATTGTTGAGAATCGAGTGATTCAACTCGCACTGCTCGAACAAGTCCAAAAGCTCGACAACGTGACTATGTTTATGCCTGCTCGTTGCGCGACCTTAGCGGTGGGCGAACAAGAAAGTTGGTTGACGCTCGACAATGGTCAAGCCATGACGGCTAAGTTAGTGGTCGGAGCCGATGGGGCAAACTCGTGGCTTCGTCATCAAATGGATATTCCGTTAACGCATTGGGATTATGGGCATCATGCTCTGGTCGCGAATGTTAAAACCGCTGCTCCGCACAATAGCATTGCACGACAGATTTTTACTCCTCAAGGGCCATTGGCGTTTTTGCCAATGTCGCAGCCAGATATGTGCTCTATTGTTTGGTCCACGGGGCCAAATCGAGCAGAGCAGTTAGTGGCGATGAGTGAACATGATTTCAATAAGGCGTTGACGAGTGAGTTTGATGCTCGACTTGATCTATGTGAAGTAGTGGGAGAGCGTGCTGCGTTTCCTTTGAAAATGCGCTATGCGCGAGATTTTGTTGTCGAGCGCATAGCGCTGGTTGGTGATGCGGCTCATACCATTCATCCATTAGCGGGGCAGGGTGTGAATTTAGGTTTATTAGATGCGGCCAGTCTTGCTCAAGAGGTGTTAGCACTTTGGAAGCAGGGACAAGATATCGGTAGTAAACGCAACCTAAGAAGCTACGAGCGTTGGCGAAAAGCGGAAGCGGCAAAGATGATCGCTACTATGCAAGGGTTTCGAGATTTGTTCTCTGGCGAGAACCCAGCTAAGAAGCTCGTTCGTGGCATTGGCTTAAGTTTAGCGGGGCAACTGCCGGGAGCGAAAGATGAGATCATGAAGCGCGCGCTTGGTCTAAAAGGTCATCTACCGGATCTAGCACGTCAGTAGGTGTAAAGTGAACTTCAAATACACAAAAGGCTGGTTAATCCAGCCTTTGTTTTATCAACGTTTTGCTAAGCATATGCGCATCGGAGTTTCATTATTTCTTGGTTGATCTCTTTGACCGCTCGGAAATGGCGTTGCTCTGCTTTCTCCGGCAGTATTAACTTGCCGTTATCAAACTCGAATCTACCGACCCCGTAAATATAAATTCTTCCTTTAAAAAGACGACTTATATGTTTAGCTATCATACTTGGTGTATAGCGCTTAAACAGTCTCATATTTACTTTCCTTTTATCTAACCTAGCCTAGGTATTCTACGTTTTGGACGCGAAAATTATTGTGACAGCCATAGTATTAAATACAGATGTAGGGTGTTGCGTCAGAGATTTGTGTTGTCTTAGACAATTTGACAGTGTCATCTCTTAAATAGCGTGAGGATTACCCCAAAAAATCACCGTTCAAGGAACCCTTACGACAATACACTCCTTTTTACGTGACGCATTAAGCAATAGTTTTGTTACAGAATTAAGAATAGAACGAAAATGATTGTTTGCTAATTGTTTCTATTAAGGTGGTATCCGACAGAACAAGCTTTACGTCCTAACGGTTAGAGAAAGAGGAAGAGAAAAAAGTTCCGTACAAAAAAAAGCCCGCTTCAGCGGGCGAATAGTCACAGATGCATTACACAAAAGTGGACAGCTGACGGTATGAATACTGTCATTCAGTCAGCTGATT
>NZ_WXWT01000006.1:0-5829 GCF_009904725.1 Vibrio sp. V43_P6S15P86 | reverse complement strand
CTTTTAGATTTTGTTCAGAAATTACTCTTCTGTCTCTTGGCCGCTGCGGTTCAAAAGGAATTGGACAAGCATTGAGACAGGACGGCCCGTTGAGCCTTTCGCTGCGCCTGATTTCCACGCAGTACCTGCGATATCGACGTGAGCCCAGTTGTACTTTTTAGCAAACTTAGACAGGAAGCAACCCGCAGTGATAGTACCAGCAGGGCGGCCACCGATGTTTGCCATATCAGCAAATGGGCTCTTCAACTGCTCGTGGTACTCATCTGCCATTGGTAGACGCCATGCACGGTCACTCGCTTGCTCTGAAGCGTTAACTAGCTCATGAGAAAGAGGGTTGTGGTTGGAGATAACGCCACTGATGTGGTGACCTAGTGCGATAACACAAGCACCAGTTAGGGTTGCAACGTCAACCACGCAGTCTGGTTCGAAACGCTCTACGTAAGTCAGTGCGTCACAAAGAACAAGACGACCTTCCGCATCCGTGTTCAGAACTTCTACAGTTTGACCAGACATTGTCGTTAGGATATCACCTGGACGGTAAGCGTTGCTGCCTGGCATGTTTTCACAGCCTGCTAGAACACCAATAACGTTAATTGGTAGGTTTAGCTTCGCTAGCGCTTTCATTGTACCGAATACCGATGCCGCACCACACATGTCGTACTTCATCTCATCCATACCTTCGCCCGGTTTTAGAGAGATACCGCCTGAATCGAAGGTTAGACCTTTACCTACTAGCACAATCGGTTTTGCATCTGAGTCAGGGTTACCTTTGTACTCGATGATAGACATCATAGATTCGTTTTTAGAACCACGGCCTACTGCTAGGTAAGAGGTCATACCCAGTTTTTCCATCTCTTGCTCACCAATAATTTTGGTGGTTACGGTTTCGTAATCGTCCGCTAGACGACGAGCTTGAGAAGCAAGGTAAGCTGGATTAGCTACGTTTGGCGGCATGTTGCCAAGGTCTTTTGAGGCTTTGACACCAGATGCGATAGCGAGACCATGAGTGATTGCTTTTTCACCCAAGTTTAATTCACGACGCGTTGGTACGTTGAAAACAAGCTTGCGCAGTGGGCGGCGAGTCTCAGGTTTAACGCTCTTGAATTGATTAAATGTGTATAGACCATCTTTAGTCGCTTCTACAGCCTGGCGCACTTTCCAGTATGTATCACGACCCTTAACATGCAGTTCAGTTAGGAAACATACCGCTTCCATTGAGCCTGTCTCGTTAAGTGTGCTGATCGTCTTTTGAATGATTTCCTTGTACTGGCGCTCGCCAAGTTCACGCTCTTTGCCGCAACCGACAAGTAAAACGCGCTCTGACAAAACACCTGGTACTTGATGCAGTAGCAGCATCTGACCAGGTTTACCCTCTAGATCACCACGGCGAAGTAGTGAACTGATGTAACCGTCACTGATTTTATCAAGTTGTTCGGCTACTGGAGAAAGGCGACGTGGTTCAAACACACCAACAACGATACATGCGCTACGTTGTTTCTCTGGACTGCCACTTTTTACACTGAACTCCATGCGTACTCCTACATCCTGAAGACAAATTGCTCTAAATGTTAGATAATGATCGCTTACTTGTTGAATTTTAGCTCCAGGCTTACATGCAGAGCTGATTAAGCGACTAACATCTAGTTTATAATTTTTAAAAAAATAAATGGTTCAACGGGAAACTATAGTGATTCGACCAAAAAAACAAGTTTTGTATAGGTAATTTCAGCGTGATTATTGTTAGATATTTGATCCGCGAAACACTCAAGAGCCAATTTGCGATTTTTTTCGTACTTTTTTTGGTGTTTGTAAGCCAGAAATTCATAAGTGTTCTTGCTGATGCTTCTGATGGGGATATTCCTGCTGGATTGATTTTCTCGATTGTTGGTTTGAACATGCCAGCAATGGGTCTGTTAATGCTGCCTTTGAGTCTGTATATCGGCATACTGATCACGTTTGGTCGCCTGTATGCAGAGAGCGAAATTGTCGTAATGAACGCGACAGGTATTGGTAATAAATTCTTGGTTCAAGCGGCCTTATACCTAGCGTTGATTACTTCAGCGGTGGCGGCTTTCAATGCGTTGTGGCTATCGCCGTGGTCTCAAGACCGCGTAGAGCAACTTTATGAGCAAGTGGCAGCAGAAAACAGCGTTGACTTGCTAAAGAAAGGGCAATTCCAAGGCACGCCAGATGGTTCATCGGTTGTGTTCATTGATGACATTAAAGACAATACATTGAGCAACGTTTTTGTCGCGCAGATGCGCCCGAGAGATTCAGTATTGCCGAGTGTGATGTTCTCGTCCTCTGGTGAAGTAAAAGAACTGTCGGACGGCCGTCAGGTCATCACCATGAAAGAAGGCACGCGTTATGAAGGTGTGCCGACTCGCGTTGAATATATGATCACAAAATTCGATGAATACGAAGGCGTTATCGGCCAGCGTGAGGTCAAAAAGAAAGGGCGAGATTGGGAAGCGTACCCAACGGTTGATTTGATTGGACACCCAGACCCAGAAGCGCAAGCAGAGCTGCAATGGCGAATTTCGTTATTTGTGTGTATTCCACTCTTAACGATGTTGGTTATTCCTTTGTCAGCGGTGAATCCGCGTCAGGGACGATTTGCCAAAATGGGGCCCGCGATTCTTATTTATCTAGCGTATTTCCTGGCGATTAGTGCAACAAAATCTGCATTAGAAGATGGTGACATTCCGGCGGCAATCGGCATGTGGCCTATTAATGCGATGTTACTGATTGTCGCAATCATGGCCAATATGATGGACAGCGTTGCTGCTCGACGAATAAAAGACAAATTCCGTAAGAAGAGGCTCGCGTAAGCTGTGTTCAAAATCTTAGACCTTTACATCGGTAGAACCATCATCTCTACCACTGCCTTGGTTTTAGCGACGTTTGTTGGCTTATCGGGCATCATCAAATACGTAGAACAGTTACGTAAAGTAGGGCGAGGCGTGTATGACCTCACTCATGCATTGTATTTTGTGTTGCTCAGTGTGCCGCGTGATATCGAAATGTTCTTCCCAATGGCGGCATTACTCGGCGCCCTGATCGGCTTAGGTATGTTGGCGTCAAGCTCTGAGCTGGTGGTGATGCAAGCTGCTGGTTTCTCAAAGTTGGATATCGGGTTATCCGTGCTCAAAACGGCGGTGCCACTTATGCTTATCGTTATGACGTTAGGGCAATGGGGTGCTCCAGAAGCACAAAAGATGGCTCGTGATCTACGATCCTTTGCGATATCTGGAGGTAGTATTGTCTCAGTTCGTTCTGGAGTTTGGGCTCGTGACGCAAACGACTTTATCTTTATAGGTAAAGTCGAAGACGACAAGCTTTATGCTTTAAATATGTGGCGTTTTGATGATGATAAGAATCTACAAAAGGTTATCTTTGCTGAAGAGGTCGACTATCAACAAGATAACAATTGGTTGATGCGCGACGTACAAATCACGGATATGAAAAATGAAAACGTGATTTCGAAGCAAGACATCGAACAGATGGAATGGCATACGTCATTGGCTCCAGATAAGCTAGCTGTGGTGACGGTAAAGCCTGAAGAGTTATCACTGAGCGGTTTGTATGATTACGTGACCTATCTGAAAGCTTCAGAGCAAGATGCGTCTCGCTATGAATTGGCGTTTTGGCGTAAGTTGACACAGCCGCTTTCAATTGCCGTGATGATGTTGATGGCGCTATCGTTTGTTTTCGGTCCACTCAGAAGTGTGACCATGGGGGCAAGGGTATTGTCGGGCGTGGTTGCCGGGTTTACTTTTTATATATCCAGTGAGTTCTTTGGCCCATTAAGTTTGGTATATGGCATATCCCCAGTGTTTGGTGCATTGGCTCCGAGCCTGGTGTTCTTAGCTATTGCGATTGCGCTGCTGAGAAGAAAGCTGTAGCTGAAGTATCACCGAATAAACCATGTTTCATCGGACTAAATGTAAAAGGAAGGCATTATGCCTTCCTTTTTTGTATTCCCGGATAAGTTAGTTTGCCTTAGGCAACACAACAACCTCTGTTTTTGCCCAAATGTCGTGGAAACCACGTTTCTTGGGATCAATCGGCACAGTCAGGTTTGCCAAACCAAAGCCAGATGTTGCAATGCGAATCAGGGCTTGAGTGACTGTAATCGGCGCACCGTCTTTGGCATTGCGAACTCGAAGTTTCCAAGCGCGCATCCCAAGTGTTTGCCCTGCTCGCGTCCAGAAGAAGACAAAGAAGTATATCCATACAACCGCAAGATACAGTGTAAATAGAGGGCTTAATACAGAATGCTTTCCGAGCATATCAGCGGCATCTGCGTACTCGCCATAGCTCAACAGCCCTGCTGCATTTAGTGCAAATACAACGGCCATAACAATACCTGCGGCCATCATTTCGATTGCGATAATAATCAATGTGTCGTAAATCAACGCTGCAAGTCGACGAAAGAGACCAGCAGGTGGAAGAGTTGTAGACGTCGTCATTATTCCATCACTTACCTTAAAAATTGTGCGTCAGAATATAGATTCCCTCACCAAGAGAAAAGAGACCTAACGCACAGAGTCTTTAATTATGCATAAACGAAGTGACTTTTCTGCTGTGTGTTATGAACACATATCACGATGTACAAGGCCTTTCGGTAACCTATTTCAACTGAATTTTACTTGCCTAACCATTAGCTTTTTGGTCTGTAACTAGATTAGACAGATGAGAGAGTTGGTGTTTCTCATCTTCGGTATAATGCTGGCTCAAGGAGAGCTCTAAAGCTTTTTCTGATAGCTTGGTTGCAGGTGATAAAAACAACTTGGGGTGCATACTAGAAAGAGCCAGCAAGGCTTTTTGTAGGCGAATCTGTATTTGGAGTTGCGCTGCACCATCGTGCGCGATTGGTAAAAATACATCATCAAATAAATCTTGGCAGCTTAATGCGGGCACAAATAACCTAGGGTATCGAGTCTTGGTAGGCGGTTCGCTGAGTAACTCTCCCCATAATGAAAGCGCTCGTACAGAACGCCCAAGAACATCAATCGCGGTACCGTTATCATTCACGGCGGGGGAGAGAGCTCGTGAGGCGATCTCCGCCATGACGACTAATCCAAAACGAGGATCTTGATCATAGGAACGCTCCGTTCGAATCGTGAAGGCGGCCGTTATTTCGTTTTCGTCTGGCAACGCTCCACAAACCCAAGCCAATGGTTGACTCACATACACAAAGCTTCCTGGTTGTCGTTCAAGATAGATAGTGCATTGGTTTGCTTCGGCAATACTATCGAGATGATGCATATCAACATGCTGTAAGTAGCCAATTTCTTGGCTGAAAATAGGCTTGCTTCCTCTGGGTTTATGTTCTGGATGGCTCCATGGGTGAGCACCTAGCCAACGCTCTTTGCCCCGTTTTCTTATCGCATCTAACAAGGCTTGCTCTACGTATGAAGTGGTTTCACTGACCCTTCCTAGTACGGAAAGGTGCTGAATCCAACGTAGCAGAGTGAGTATGATCATCACGATTACGGCGATAGTCACGATGAACAGATAAATTTGTGCTTGTTGATGATAGGCCCCAATACCTAGCGCGATAATTCCTACCAAACTAAATAGAAAAGAGCCAAGAAAGGTTGCTAAGGCATTTTGTGTTGTGCTGTCTTCCATCAACAGTTTTGTCGCTCGCGGCGTTACCCCTGCGCTAGCGGCACTGTACGCTGAGACCATTATATTGAGCGAGAATGTGGTCACCGCAAGCATGGAAGTCGCGAGGATATTTAATATGTTGTTAAGCAAATCCTTACTGACGTTGATTGCAGGAGGCAGAGTAATGAACTGGTTTAAAACAATGGATATTAG
>NZ_WXWT01000301.1:0-5861 GCF_009904725.1 Vibrio sp. V43_P6S15P86 | reverse complement strand
CTAGCCCTGAGGGCATTAAGAAGCTTACCGCGAGCGGCGTGAAGTATGTTTGGGTAGATCAAACATTATCTTCTCAGAAGTGTGTCTTTAAGCCTGTGGATGAATCCATTGTTGCCGTAGAAGAGGAGCGAGAGCCCAAGTCCTCTGACTTTTCGAAGGTTCAACGCGCTTATCGCTCGAGAGATGTTCAACATAAACGAGCCAAAAAGCTAATTGCGGAAGCAAAAGATCTGGCGCAGAAACTATTGAATCAAACTTTTGAAGGCAAAATCATTGAAGTTGATGAGGTAGAAGCTTGGGCCGATGATGTCATTGAAAGCGTTTTTATCGACTCAGATGCGTTGCAATGTGTTTCTGCACTCCGAAAAAAAGACTCCTACTTGTTGGAACACTCCGTCAATGTGGCTTGCCTTTTAGTGTCATTTGGTAAGTACTTGGGGTTAGATAAGCAGACATTAAAGCAGCTCGCTATTGGTGGCATCATTCATGATGTAGGTAAAATTAAAGTTGATGACAAGATTTTGCATAAACCAGCAAAGCTAACACCTGAAGAGTTTGAACACATGAAGCTACATCAAGTGTTCGCTGGTGAAATTATCCTCCATGTAAAGGGCCTTAGTGATGTGAGTCGCGATGTCTGTTTGATGCATCATGAGAAGTTAGATGGCAAGGGTTACCCTAGAGGCTTGAAAGGCGATGAGATTCCGATTCACGGCCGCATGAGTTGTATTGTTGATATTTACGATGCATTGACGGCCGATCGCTGCTACAAAAAAGGCATGAGCTCAGCAGAAGCGTTTAAAATCTTGTTGAGTTTAACGCCATTTCATTTAGATGCAGACCTAGTCTACAAGTTCATTAATTGCGTTGGGATGTACCCAGTGGGCTCTATTGTTGAGTTGAGTGATGGGCGTGTTGGTATTGTTTGGTCCTCAAATGACTCTCAAGCTTTAAAGCCAGAAGTGAAGTGTTTTTACTCACGCAAATATCAGCGTTATATCGATGTGGCGATGGTCGATTTGAAAAATAGCCTACACAAAATAGAAAGAGCAGTCGCTCCGTCATCGTTAGAAATCGATCCCAAGCCTTTTTATGATTAAGAAAAATAAACATGCTTTACAACCTTGCATGCAGAGCGTATTTTGATTGCATAACTATCTATTAATGGTTTCTAAATTATGTAGCGACTAGGTGGTTATTAAAGAATCGAGTTTCATGGATGGAAACCGAGCTAGGAATATCTCAATAAAGATTGAGATATAACCCTCAACTTTTTGCGGGAAGGGATGCCAATGCAAATTGATACATGGATTTTTTACACCCTGGCCATTTTGGTGCTCACTGCATCGCCTGGGCCAAGCTCATTGCTGTGTTTAAGTAAAGGTGTGAGTAGTGGGTTTCGTATTGCCCTCATGACTGCGCTAGGCAGTTTATCAGCGATCACTATTATACTAACGCTTTCTTTTACCGGGTTAGGGGTTGTGATTGCCTCATCTGAGCTGGTCTTCAATATCATCAAATGGTGTGGTGCCGCTTATTTAATTTGGTTAGGCATTCAAGCGCTGCGCTCTTCTCAAACGGATTTTAACAAAACGGCAGCCGTCCAAAGCTCCTCGAATGCGCTCAGCGCGTTCACCAGTGGTTTTATTGTTGGCGCTAGTAACCCGAAAGCGATTGTCTTTTTTACCGCTTTGTTTCCTCAGTTCATTGATCCCTCTGCGCCTTTGTTGGCTCAATACGCGACTTTTGCATCTACATTTGTGGTGTTTGAGCTAAGTTGGCTAACATTTTATGCATTATTAGGTGTAAAAGCTTCAGACTGGCTGTTTGTCGCTGGAAGAGCCAAGTTGTTCAATCGCCTGACTGGCGGAGTATTTATTAGCGCGGGCGTCATGTTGTCGACGGCAAACCGATGAGAAAGCGCGTGTTCGGTGCATGGTTGGATTATTTCAATAGCGTAAGTTGCAATAACCTAATTTAGCGTTAGCTTATTTCCATTATGGAAATAGACGTTTTGTTTATTTTCATTAGTGGCAACAGGTAAGCCGGAGTAAAATCACGTTACTCTTTAGGGGTAGAATCCATGTTTTATCTTGTGGGTTTTTGTGGTTACTTTTTCAGGGACATCTCAGATGAAAAGCCTTTCTGAACTACAACAACGTTTTCTAGACATTGCGACTGATGTTCGTCTTTCTCCAAAACAAAAGTCGAACTTTTTGGCCTTGGAGGCGGAAGCATGTATTCCTTACATGTCGATTTCCCCATCGCTAAGACAAGCAATGGATGAAGGAATCATCTGTGATATGTTTGAAGGCCATGCACCTTTCAAACCACGCTATGTGCTGCCTGATTACGCTAAGTTCCTATCGCAAGGCTCTGAGTATCTAGAGTTGCTTCCAGCTGCCGATTTCGATGATGCGCTGAATATGCTCACCATCATTTACCATCATGTTCCATCGGTAACGAATATTCCGGTGTATTTAGGTCAGTTGGATCATGTCTTACTGCCTTACATAGGCGACCTAACAGAGAATCAAATTTACAAAAAGTTAAAACATTTTTGGATCATGTTGGATCGCACATTGCCAGATGCGTTTATGCACGTGAATGTCGGACCGACAGACAACATTATTTGTCGCACTATTTTAAAAGTGGACGCCGAGCTCAAGCAGATTGCGCCAAATCTTACTTTTATGTACGACGAGTCGGTCACGCCTGATGATTTACTTCGTCAAGCGACGCAGAATATTTGCGAGTGTAGTAAGCCTCATATTGCCAATTACCCTGTGCACTCGAAAGCCTACAGCGGTTCACGTTTTGGTATTGTAAGTTGCTACAATTCACTGCCACTGGCTGGTGGCTCAAACACGCTGGTGCGAATGAACCTAAAAGAAGTTGCAGAACGAGCATCGGATTGTAACGACTTCTTAAACAGTGTTTTGCCTTTATACCATCAATTAATGGTTGAGTTGATGGACGCTAGAAGTACGCACTTGCATGAAAAGTCCCATTTCTTTCAAGGATTTTTGACGCAAGAAGGGTTGATTGAAGAATCCCGTTTCGCACCAATGTATGGCATTTATGGTATGGCAGAAGCGGTGAACCTTCTGTTCGAAAAAGAGGGGCAATCGGGGCAGTATGGAAAAGATGAACGTGCGAATGCTTTTGCTCATGATGTTTCAGCCACACTGGCGAAACTAGTGGAGTCAACCCCAGTGAAATATGGTTTGGATGGCAAAGCGCTCTTACATGCTCAAGGTGGTATTAGCTTAGATCTTGGCGTTACGCCAGGTGTGCGCCTTCCTTATGGCACGGAGCCAGACCCTGTCACTTATGTACAAGCAACAGCTGAGCATCACCAGTATTATCGTGCAGGTATCAGCGATATTTTGACGATTGATGAAACGGTGAAATCAAACCCAGAAGCGATGTTCAATTTGTGCAAAGGGGCGTTAAATGCTGGTTATCGTGAGTTTACCGCGAATGTGGCCTCAAATGATTTGATTCGCGTTACGGGATACATGGTCAAGCTTTCTGATATCGCAAAATATGATGCAGAAGGTTCGAGAACCAATACGACGTTTCTGGGAGCAGAGGCGGCAAAAAATACTGGGATTTTAGATCGCTCACCACGTGTGGTGAGTCATGAAATGACACCGACCTACACGCAGGCGTAAAGGTCGGTTTAGGAAAGAACAAGATGTCTAGACGAAGTGGAAGCCTTTTGGCAAAAGTCACTCGTATCCTTCCTTTCTCTTGTGTTGATGGGCCAGGAAATCGTCTAGTCATCTTTCTACAGGGTTGTAACTATCAGTGTTTGAACTGTCATAACCCTCATACAATAAACCATTGTAATCACTGTGGTGATTGTGTGAGTGAGTGCCCGGCAGAAGCACTGAAGTTCGACGAAAACAACAACGTTGTTTGGCTTAAAGAGGAGTGCACCCACTGCGATCATTGTATAGAGATATGTCAGAACCAATCTAATCCAAAAATTACTGACTACTCTGTGGTAACAATGCTCGATTTGATACGCAAGCATCGCTTTTTCATCAGTGGTGTTACAGTATCCGGTGGGGAATCTACCTTACAACTTCCTTTCATTATTGAGCTGTTTAAAGGGATGAAGCAAGATCCTGAGTTACAGCACCTTTCTTGTTTCATCGACAGCAATGGCTCTTTATCAGTGACAGGTTGGCAGCGTGTGCTTCCTTTTCTGGACGGTGCGATGATCGATTTGAAATCGTGGCAGACAGAGACGCACCAGTGGCTAACTGGGCGTGATAATCATCGTGTATTCAAAACGCTTCAGTACCTTGCAAAGCATGAAAAATTGTATGAAGTTCGGTTACTGCATATTCCAGGGAAAAGTGATTTAGATATAGAAATCGTAGCGATTGGGCGCTATTTGAGTACTTTACCTGAATCGGTGCTTATCCGTTTAAATGCATTTCAACATCACGGAGTCATGGGGGAGGCGCTAACCTGGGATGCGTGCTCTCGCCATGATATCGAACGCTTAAAATCAGAACTTTTACGTTACGTGAGTAACCCCATCGCAGTGCCGACTGTACTCACGTAATGCAGTTTTGATTCGTTATCTTACTCACGCATCGCACGCGTCTAGCATGGCACAGGCATCGAGCAATTGTTTTTGTAGCCATTTTAAAGCCGGATCGTTCAAGCTCGCTTTGTTCCAAACGAGGCTGTAGGCTACCTGTCCATAATCGAATGGAAGGGATTGTTCAACCAAGCCTTTTGCTTGCATGGCCGCCCTTGCCCAAAGTTTGGAACAGGTGAACAAGTAATCTGAGTGCTGACACATCACCGCAGCTGAGCCAAAATCCGCTACACGCATAGCCATGTTTCGCTTCGAGTGCCTTTGTGTGAGGTTCTGCTCGAAATAAGGTTGTGAGAGATCTTTATCATGAATCCCAATGTGTCTTGCACAGAGGTAGCTTTCAACAGACAAAGGCTGTTTAGAGAGTGGATTTGATGATCCCATTAAACAAACCATTTCGTCTTTCAGAATGGTTTGCCATACCAAGTCTTTGTTTTGCGTGGGCGGCTGACTAAGATCGTGTGGAAGCAGCAAAAAGTCCACTTGGCCTCTTACCAACGCATCGAAACTCATTTCCTCTTTTGCATGCACATTCAAATGTGCGTGATTACCGAGTTGCTGAGATAAATGCTGTAGAACTGGGGCAAAAAGCTCAAACGAACTTTCACGCATAGCTAATGAGAAACTGCCCTGATAGTAAGCTGGATTAAATGAGCCCTGATGTAATAATCCATTCATGCTAGAGAGTATGCCATGGATCGAGGGGCCAATGTGCAGCGCAAATGCCGTTGGTACCAAGCGAGTACCATCGCGATAGAAAAGGTCATCTTTCAGCGTTTCACGTAATTGCCCAAGTGTTTTACTGACGCTCGAAGGTGTCACACACAGGCGCTCTGCGGCAAGCGTAACACTGTGAGTGGTTAACAACATATGCAATACAGTGAGATGTTTTAGGCTAATGCGTGAAAGAGCAATGTAGTCCATAAATAGCATGGTTTCTTATGATTTTTGGCAGTATATCAGGATGAAACAAATTTTTACTATTGTTTATCTCGTAAATGAGCATCTTTCGCTTTGAGCTCAATGTATTTAACGTGTTGCGTAAAAATAACTTGAGTTTTGTAAGATCAAAGAATTCTCTTGGGTTTGTTAGGTCTTTGTCGTTTTCCTTTCTTCAATTTAAGAATTTCTATTTCATTTATCTTTCTAGTGCGAGGGCTGAATAGTTTGTGTACGAATGAAAAGCCGCCATTACCTTTAAAAATAGCCATTGTGTTGTTGATTATTTGGTGATTTTCTC
>NZ_WXWT01000223.1:0-5871 GCF_009904725.1 Vibrio sp. V43_P6S15P86 | reverse complement strand
GGAAGTAACTTGGCAAGACTGCAATAAACAAAGGATTGTTGTTTTACTAAGTTATTGTTTTAAAAGACTAGTTAATAAGTCTAACAAACAGATACTTAAGCACTATTGTAGTGTCTATTCATAATTTTGTTATAAAGAGAATTATCATGCCGATATCGCTCGGAAACGCTTTTATCAAGAACTTTCTTGGTAAAGCGCCTGATTGGTACAAAGTTGCCATTATAGCCTTCTTAATAATTAACCCGATTGTATTCTTCCTAATAAACCCATTTGTTGCTGGGTGGTTGCTGGTTGCTGAATTTATTTTCACGCTTGCAATGGCACTAAAATGCTACCCATTACAACCTGGTGGTTTACTTGCTATTGAAGCCATCGCTATCGGCATGACTAGCCCTGCGCAAGTTAAGCACGAGTTGGTGGCAAATATTGAAGTATTACTGCTTCTGGTATTTATGGTTGCGGGCATCTACTTCATGAAGCATTTATTGCTGTTCATTTTTACCAAAATTTTACTTGGTATTCGCTCCAAAACCCTTCTATCACTTGCGTTTTGCTTTGCCGCGGCATTTTTATCGGCGTTTTTGGATGCTTTGACGGTTATCGCCGTTGTTATCAGTGTGGCGATCGGTTTCTACTCTATCTACCACAAAGTGGCGTCAGGTAACCCGATTGGTGACCATGACCACACACAAGATGACACGATCACTGAGCTAACGCGTGATGACTTAGAAAATTACCGCGCCTTTTTACGCTCATTGTTGATGCACGCTGGTGTAGGTACTGCGTTAGGTGGCGTAACCACTATGGTGGGTGAACCTCAGAACTTAATTATTGCAGACCAAGCGGGTTGGTTATTTGGTGAATTCCTAATCCGTATGTCTCCAGTGACGCTACCCGTATTTTTCTGCGGTCTCATCACTTGTGCTCTAGTCGAAAAGCTTAAAGTGTTTGGCTACGGTGCAAAACTTCCTAATAACGTTCGTCAAATCCTCGTTGACTTTGACAATGAAGAGCGCAAAACGCGTACCAATCAAGACGTTGCAAAGCTATGGGTTCAAGGGCTTATTGCTGTTTGGTTGATCGTGGCATTAGCCTTGCACTTGGCGGCGGTAGGCTTAATTGGTCTTTCAGTGATCATCTTAGCGACGGCTTTCACTGGCGTCATTGAAGAGCATTCCATGGGTAAAGCGTTTGAAGAGGCTCTGCCTTTCACTGCACTACTTGCGGTATTTTTCTCGATCGTTGCGGTAATCATCGACCAAGAGTTGTTTAAACCAGTTATCGACGCGGTGCTTGCCGTTGAAGATAAAGGCACTCAGTTAGCTCTGTTCTATGTCGCGAATGGCTTACTATCAATGGTGTCGGATAACGTATTCGTCGGTACGGTTTACATCAATGAAGTAAAAACAGCACTCATTGAAGGTCTCATTACTCGCGAGCAGTTTGACTTACTGGCAGTTGCTATCAACACTGGTACTAACCTACCATCTGTTGCTACGCCAAACGGTCAAGCGGCATTCCTATTCCTACTCACCTCGGCTCTCGCTCCATTAATTCGTCTGTCTTACGGTCGAATGGTTATCATGGCGCTGCCTTACACCATCGTTCTTGCGATTGTCGGGCTAATGGGCATTATGTTCTTCCTAGAGCCTGCAACGGCTTCTTTCTACGATGCAGGCTGGATTTTACCTCATAGTGGTGATCTGACTCCCGTAGTCTCCGGCGGTCACTAAAATTTGAGTTGATTAGGAAACTTATCCACGTTAAAAAGCTCTGAGTATTCAGAGCTTTTTCTATTTCAGACAGGAACAAAAACGTGACTATTTTAAATTCACTTAACCAGTTTTCGAAGGGACGCTTATCGTGGCTGCTGCTTCTGCTATTCGTCGTTTTCTTTGAAGCATGTGCCCTCTATTTTCAGCACGTCATGATGCTTGCACCATGTGTCATGTGTATCTACGAACGAGTCGCGATGATGGGGGTGGGTGTCGCTGCAATCGTTGGTCTTATGGCACCAAATAACCCAGTTTTCCGTTGGCTAGGTTTGATTGGCTGGGGATTAAGCTCTTACAAAGGACTGCTGCTTGCTCAGCAGCACGTTGATTATCAGTTTAACCCATCACCATTCGCGACTTGTGATTTATTCGTAACATTCCCTAGCTGGGCTCCGCTTAATCAGTGGGTTCCTTGGATGTTCGAAGCATACGGCGATTGCTCGAAGATTGTTTGGCAATTCCTCGATTTATCAATGCCACAATGGTTAGTAGTTATTTTCGCGGGCAATTTAATTGCTTTAGCATTAATTGTGATCGCACAATTCTTCCCAGCAAGACGCACTAATCCGATTCGTTAATCCTTCCGAGAAATGATAACGAAAAAAGCCGACCAGATGGTCGGCTTTTTACTGAGTAAACATCGCGGCTATTTAACTTAACCACGTTAACTCAACCACGTGATTGACCACAACACTGCTTGAACTTTTTGCCGCTCTCACAAGGACAAGGATCATTGCGCCCGATACCTTTGAATGGGTTTAGGCTTTGAGCCTTATTGCCTACCATCAACTCATCCGCGCCTAACGCCACTTCACCGACCATCAAATCAAGCTGGTCGATCAAGTCTGCTAGAGCTGGAGGCGTTTCAATACCGGCGTCGCGCATCTGTTGCTGCGTTGCCGACTCATCGATAGCCAGCATCAAAGTGGTCAGTAATGCTTGTAGCATACGCTGCAATCCATCATTGAGCTCAACGTTTTGCCATTGTTCTTCAATCATTGGCCAAACAGACATAAAGCCTTCGGCAAAATCAGCAAGTTGCTCAGGTTCTTTGCCTGTTAGCTCTAACACTGAATATTCGTTTCGTTGAATTCGGTTGTGCTGCTTGTGAATTTGCTCTTCTACTGCCGGTTGAATCGCTTTGAATCCTTCACCTAATAGCGGCTCTAACCACTTTTCAGGAGCGAGTGGTTTTGTCGTCAGATTAGCAGCGAGCACTGCGCCTTCGATAAATAGGCAAGATTCATCGATGTGAATTTCGCCTTTCTCAATCAATGTGTATTGCATGACATCTGGTTTCCCATAAATTTGGCGGCATTATACCTCAGAGCATAAAAGCACGTAACCGAGAGTTGCGAGTTTGACTGTATTGAGTGCTTTGAGTCTTTTAATGACAAACTTAGCTGACATCGCTACAATCGCCCTCCTTTTTATCACCAAACTGTATTAGGCAAACTATGCGAGTTGTACTAGGCCCAATGGAAGGCGTTTTAGACCATTTGATGCGCCAAATCCTGACCGAGATAAACGACTATGACCTATGTGTTACGGAATTTGTTCGAGTCATCGACCAGTTATTGCCCGATCATGTATTTCACCGTTTATGCCCGGAGCTGTTGCAAGGTTCTCAAACCGCATCAGGTGTGCCAGTACATGTGCAATTATTAGGACAAGAACCAAACTGGATGGCTGAGAACGCAATTAAAGCGGCGAGCCTAGGCGCCAGAGGCATCGACATAAATTTTGGTTGCCCAGCCAAAATGGTCAATAAAAGTAAGGGTGGTGCTGCTCTACTTCAGCATCCTGAGCTAATCCACCGTGTGGTTAAAGCTTGTCGAGAAGCTGTTCCAGAGGCTATTCCTGTGACCGCAAAAATTCGTCTTGGCTGGGAAAACCCTGAAGATTGCTTTGAAATTGTTGATGCCATTCAATCTGCTGGTGCAAATGAATTGACCGTACACGCACGTACTAAACAAGGTGGTTACAAAGCGTCTGAGATAAAATGGGATTACATCAACCAAATTCGCGAACGTTTTGATATTCCGCTTATTGCGAATGGCGAAATTTGGAATTATAAAGATGGTCAACGTTGCATTGAAACGACTGGCGTTGACTCTTTGATGGTGTGCCGCGGCGCTTTCAATATCCCGAACTTGGGCAACATGGTAAAACACAACCACCAGCCAATGTCATGGCCCGAGGTGGTTGAGCTACTGATCTACTACTCCAAGTTTGAGATGAAAGGCGACAAAGGTTTGTACTATCCAAACCGCGTAAAACAATGGTTCTCTTACTTACGTCAGGCCTATCCTGAAGCAAAAGATCTATTCAGAGAAATCCGAACGTTTAACAAAGCCGCGCCGATTGTTGAGCATATTCAACGTTATCGTGATGAGTTAAATTCTCAGGTTGCATAAAATCTGAGCATTGCAAAGGGCGAACTGCTCGCCCTTTAAGCGCTTAGATCTTCGTAGCAAATCTTATTTTTGCCTGTACTCTTGGCTTGATATAACTTTTCATCCGCCGCTTTAAATAACTCATCAAAGCTTTCCACTCGGTTCTCTTTACTGAACACCACACCGCCAGAGATCGTAAAACCTTCTTTAGTCACGCGTGTCGAGCGTTCGTCTATGGCTTTTTTTACCCGCTCTAAAATTAGCTTAATGCCTTCCGAGTCTTCGTCGTAAATCGCCAACACGAACTCTTCGCCACCAAATCTTGAGGCGACATCTGTGTGGCGAATATTTTCACGTATACATTTTGCAACTAGCTGAATCGCAGAATCGCCGACATCATGACCATAGGTATCATTGATCTTCTTGAAGTTATCAATATCGAACACTGCTAATGCAACCTGTTTTTTCGTCATCTTATTGCGCCACACGGTTTGCATTCCTCGACGGTTCAACAAGCTCGTCATCGGATCTCTGGCGGCGAGATCTTTAAAATAACGTCGCTCACTATGCATATTCACATAGAACAATACGACTGTGCTCAAAACGTAAATAGAGATCGCAACAATAAGGCTGTATTTTTCGAACACCGCTAGGTTCTTAGCTTCATCCCAAAGGTTGTACTCGTAATACATGCTGTGATTCGCACTCAATCGCTCTAACTCGACTGGTTTGATTCGTGTACTGTTTGAAGGAATGGATTGTAAATTGGAAACCAAATGAAACTTACCAACAAGACCTAGCGACGAAGCCATCAACGCATTGACATCAAAATCAATGGACAGCACACCTTGATGCCTCCCTTTTTCGTAAACAGGCACCGTCATACTAATAATTTGACCTTCCATCGAATCCAACATCGGCCCAGGTCCGGCCAAGGTGATGTTCACTTTATCTTGTGCGGTTTTTTGCCAAAATGGGCGCGCTTTTAGCGTTGACCAAAGCTCTCTAGTGAAGTTTTTCGCGTACGTGTCAGGAGACGAAATGACGTAACCACGCTTATCGATGTAATGAATACCAACGATATGAGATTCAATATCGTGCAGAAAAGACAATGACGGTGCAAAACCCGCCTTTTGTTCAGCTAATTGGTTAAGCGTTGAACCTTGCTGACATAAGCTTTCATCGCCCACTATCATGTAATCAAGATCAACCGCAGGTAATCCCTCACTGTAGACACTCTCCAGCAACAAGACGTCTATCGGCCAAATATAACAAATCCCCTTTTTGACTAAAGAATTGTGTTCTTCAGACAATGGGTTAGCGTAATTCGTATAGTTAGTAAAACTATAATCTAAGGCGGTGAGGACTTTAATACCACGAGACATGGCACGATCAATGCGTGCATACTCAGAATCAATATAGCGGTTGAGCGCATCGTAGTAGTTTTTTGTCGTAACAAGCAAAACCACTATACATAATGCGAGAGGGAAAAAGATGACAAATGAGAGACTAAATCGCCTTGGGTTAACCATTGAGTACCATGTATGTGAAGGTATATCGTCTCTATCAAATAACGCGATTCCACTGTCTTACCAACTGGCAATGCATAACGCGCATCGCCAGAAAATCAGATAACCAACAAATGTATACGTGTTGTAGGAGACTGTTTATATATTAAAGAAGTTTAATCAATATAGAAC
>NZ_WXWT01000424.1:0-5901 GCF_009904725.1 Vibrio sp. V43_P6S15P86 | reverse complement strand
CTTTATTTCTTAATTATGACAATTTAGTCATTTTACAAGCACTGTTGCTTCAACCAATTGGTGAGTTTGATGATTTCCGCCAGCTTGGCTCGGCTCTTTTTATGAATAAAGTAAAAGCTGTCCCCCGTCTCTAATCCATGAGAAGGGATATACACCAAATCATGCGCTTTATCTCTTTCATTGAGCATAAAATCATTCGCAAATGCGATGCCTTGGTCATAACGTGCAGCCTCAATTGCCAGCAACATATGACTAAAATGTTGAACATCGACATCTTTCGGCAAAGTGTAACCACCCGCTCTGCACCACTCTGCCCAGTCTTTTCCTCTCTCACGATAAATAGAGTCTGTCGACAAAATAGGATATCGCCAAAGCGCTTCTGGGATGGGTTGATCTTGTAACTCTTTCCAAATTTTATGGCTGCATACCGGATACAGCGTTTCCGCGTATAACTTCACCGACATATAGTTGCGCTTTGGCTTCTCTACCGTGATAAAGCAATCACCAACGCTATCTGTCTGCTCAGGATCACCAACAACCATATTGAGTGTCAGATCGATTTCCGGATGTAACCGCTTAAAATCAGACAAACGCGGAATAAGCCACTTTACGGCAAGCGAGCTATAAATCGCTAAACGTATGCTGCCTTTGTCCCCTTCTCTCACCTTTTGGCTGGCCATCGCAATAGAGCTAATTGCCGGGCTAATATCCTCTAAATAACGAGCACCAGTATCCGATAAAGAGAGCTTTCTGCCTTGACGAATAAATAATGACTCGCCCAAATAATCTTCCAATAATCTTATCTGATGACTAATGGCACTTTGCGTCACATTGAGCTCTTCAGCCGCAAGCGAAAAGCTAGAGTTTCGAGCGACAGATTCAAAACAGTGAACCGCTCTGAGTGGTGGCAATTTCATTATCTAAAAATCTCATACTTAAACCAATAAATATCACTTCACTTCATCCTATGACATCACCTACTCTTTGGCAAAGAAAGAGGAGAGGAAATAAGTGAAAGTTACATCGGTCGGCGCAGCTATGCTGCTATTAATTGTTGGGAATCTCATTGCGGTGCTTTCGGACTCTTTAATTAAAAGTGTCGGAAATGAAGTGCCTATTTTTCAGTTTGTCTTTTTCCGACAAATTTCCGCAGTGCTTTTCCTACTGCCTGTCTGCTTGCTGACAAAAAAGACTCACTTTCTTGAAGGATTTAAATGGCATGCTGTCCGCGCTCACGTGTGGTTGCTTGGTGCTATATTTATGGTTTTGGCGATTTCATCTTTACCGCTCGCAACTGCGAACGCAATCTTCTACGCCGCGCCATTAATCATGCTGCCGCTTGCCGCGATATTTTTTGGCGAACAGCTGTCTAAACAATCGGTCGCGGCTGCGATCATGGGCTTTGCTGGAGTGTTGGTCATCATTCGTCCAGATCAAGTCGACTGGGCAGCGATTTCGGCTTTAGTTGTGGCTATTACCCTGGCAATCAATAACTTGCTCATTCGAAAACTGCCAAAAAATCAATCTGTCATGCAAACGTTATTGATGACAAACTTGGCAGGTATTCCCGTGGCTTTCTTACTTGTTCTGATCGAAGCGGAACCTTGGGACTGGAGTGCTTTCCCTGTCGCTGCTGGCTCAAGTTTGTTCATCATGATTTATGCGGCAACATGTGTGATCGCTTACCGCTCGATTGATAGCAACAAAATTGCCAGCGCTGAATACAGTGGCTTAATTGGTGCCGTGTTTGTGGGATTAATCTGGTTTGGAGAAGTGCCAGACATATTCATGGCGATAGGAACAATAATGATTGTTGTGCCGCTGGTTTGGCTTTCTAAACGAGAACGTCGCAAGAAAAAGCTGCAAGCTCAACAAGAGCGAGAGCAACAAGAGGCGCACGTTACTTAAAATCGCGCTCTATCTCAAAATCTCAAAGACTAAAAAAACCGAGTCGTAAGTACTCGGTTTTTTTATGTGGCTCTAATCCATTCTGATGTAAGCGACCACATGAGATAAAAACTGCCTTGCAAAACGATCATTAAACCGGATGCGATATTCATGATCGGCTTCCGATACTAAACGCCAACCTTCAGCAAAGTACTCTTTGATATCATCGACCGCTTCTTCTTCATTTTTGATGTGTTTCGCGTTCCACTGATAAGTGCAAGAGACAACCATCAGCCCGCCAACCTTGGTGGCTTCTTTTAGAGCATTGATCACGCTAAGTGGCGACTCACATTGATCAATCACATTTAAACATACGACTAAATCAAAGCGAGATTGGAGAGTATCGAGCTCAAAAGGCTGATTAATTAGCGTCAAATCAACATGAGCACATTTCTGTACGATATCTCTATTCTCTACCTCTAAAGCGTTTAAGGTGTTCACATCGTGAAGATAAGTTAGCTCGACTCGTTGTTCTTCTATTAATAGTTGCTTCAAGCCATCCATCAACCTATTTGAAGGCTCAACCAGCGTCGCTTCTTTAAGGCTAGGTAAGCGTTGCACTAACTCATAATAGTTTCTTCCCAGGGCCGCCCCAACCTCAAGTAGGGAACACGGCTGAACGCCGCTCTCAAGTGCCGTCTTCGCAATAAAGTCAGCGACTTGGGAACAATGTGGTGATGACAAAAAAGAGAGTGGGACTTGTTTTGAGCGACTGGTTATCGTCTCAATCTGCTTATCTTCGATGAACTTGTCGAACCATTGCGCTTCGAAATAACCAGCTAAACCGCGATCGGTCAGGTAAAAATCTTCCATGTTTTTTCCGTTCGTACTTTTAGAAAAGTGATTGTATCTAACGCTGAAAATTAACTGGTAATTCTGGCTGCACATTCCCGCGGGAAAATAGATGAAAACACCGCTTATGTGAAAAAGCCCTTTCGTCTCAAAGATAAAAGGGCTTGTTAATTACTTCGGTTGAGGAGCTAGTTATTGCGGAAGAACAACTTTGCCATCTTGAATTGGGAACGTTTTTGTCGCTGGCTTGCTCGCTAAGCGAACCGTCGTTGGCGCACCTGAAACTTCATAAGTGACATCGTAACCCACTACTTTTTCAGATGTTGTGTATTCTGTGTGACACTGCTTTTTCGTCGTTGTCACTACATCGCCTTGTTGCACGTTCTCCTGAATCTTACGACCCGTTAATGCACCAGCAATCGTACCAGCTGCAGTTGCAATCACTTTACCTGAGCCGCCACCGATTTGGTTACCCAATGCCGCGCCAGCTGCTGCGCCGCCGACCGTACCAATTATTTTATTATCATCCGTAGGGGCAACTTGCTCCGTTACTACCACGTCTTTACATACTTGGTGTGGATTTTTCACAGTTTCAGTCACCGCTTCAACCAAAGTAATGTTTGCTTGGGTTGGAGCTGGTGGCGTTTTGTCTTTACAGCCTGCTAGTACAGCAACAACTGCCGTTGCAATTGCGATAGATTTCATATTCATGATTTACATCCCAGTATGGTTTGCTTTGATGAGCGGTATAGTAAATCGCAATTAGGAAATCACATCAGGCGAAAACAAACCCTCTGTCATTAACGAGTAAAGAAACACTGTTTTATAAAAGGTACGTCAAGAAACACTCAACAGAATGTCAACTGAGCTAAAACCGTATCATTACTGATTATGATTAGGCTTGATTAACCTATGAGGCTTATTTTTAAGCCAAGCTTAAAAACAGTTCGTCGTCGGTTAAATACTTATGACGGTGACTCAGGTTACGCACGTGCATAAACATAAAATCAGGAAAGCCAGGAGCAATAATGTTGTTTGGTTCCCAGCATACACCACCAACAAACACATATCGCCCTTGCTTGTCATCTTCGTGAAGGGGGTTATTAAGAGGAGAAGAAAACTCTGCGCGACAACCTTCAATCACACAAACAATTTGTCCTTTAAAAAGGCCGATCACGCGCTTAACAAGATTTGCCTTGATGCCACATTTCCATGCTTGACGAGTGGCCATCTCATAGCCATATTTTCGGATCGCTTTCTTTTGCAAATGTACTACTAGGTTCATTTTGACTCCTGATTCAAGCAATTACGCGAAGCCCAAAGTCATAAAAGCAGATAGACGTCTATACCCGAGTGACCTCATGGTACATGGGAATAAACTACGTGATTAGACTGAGTTTAGTGTCCGATGAAAATACACCTTCCACGATGCTGTAACGTATCGATTTACACCAATCATAGGCACATAGCACATCAAAAAAAAACAACCTCATTTTCGAGTGCTTTCCTACGCTGTATCTGGTTACTTCTGCGTATTACTATAACGAAATCACCCTCTACGTTTGTCTATATAAATTTGTCGTAACGATAGAGGGTGCTTATCAAGAAGGAGGGATAACGCCTACGCGTCGATGAGATAGTTTTGACCTTCAGTTTCTAGACGATCAATCAGTTTACGACACTCGTTTAAATCAAGAGGTTGCTCGAAGCGGCGCTTGAGGTTCATCAAAAAGAAGATATCTTCACACATGGCTTTCTCAGGTTCGTCACTGATTTTTGCGACTGGTGAACCATTGCACGTGACCATTTTGATCACGATAGAAAGTGGCTGGTAGGCTTCACCCTCTTTATTGACATAATCACCCATATCGTTCGCAAGAAAAGTACCGATACCAAAACTCACCTGAATACGTCCTTGGAAGTACTCGCAAATATCTAACGCTTGTTCGAAGTTAAGTCCGTCGGTAAACACCAGTGTTTTTGTTAATGGGTCTATATTAAGCGACTGGTAGTGTGCAATCATTTTTTCACCCCAGCTATAAGGGCAACCACTATCGTGACGTACACCGAAATACGCATTACTTAGCTCTTCATCAAAGTCTTTAAGGAAGGCATCAATACCAATCGTGTCGGTAAGTGCAATACCTAGTGCACCGTTAAACATTTTTTGCCAACGTTGCAAAGCCACTTTTTGCGAATCTCGCACATTCACCAGAGCTTGATGGCCCATAAACCATTCATGAGCAACGGTACCGATAGGCGTTAAATTCAGTTCTTTTGCTAAGTGGTAGTTGCTTGTTCCTGTCAAACATTCCGGCACTTCCTGGCACAAGAACTCCAGCATAGTGCGCTGAGCTTGAAAAGAGAAACGTCGACGCGTCGACATATCAGAAAACTTAAAGTTAGTGATGTTACGACGTTTTAGTTCGGATTTTAGGTACCGAACTTTTTCTTCTAAAACGGTGGTAAATTGCGCTACAGGGATATCTGACCAACGCTGACGGCTACGAACTTCAGACACGATACTCATGATGATCGTTTCGTACAAAATAGTATCTCGCCACAAACCATTGATAGTAATGCGTAACTGGCTTGAGCCATCAGCCATGGCTTTATTATGGAAAGAGACATCACTTTGCGGGTTAAACCGGAAATGGCGCAATGCATCAACAAAGTCAGAATTCAGGTAAGGCGCGACACGCTTAATATATTCGATTTCTTCTTGCGTAAATTGAATGTCTTGCAGTTTGAGAACTTCTGCTTTTACCTCTGGTAGCAGTTCAGAGAGATCTTCCTCGCTACGCACAATAAATTTGTATGACACCATCGCATCAGGGTAAAGCGCTGTTACTGCGCTCATCATATTGACTTTGTAGACATCAAAATCCAAAGCGCTTTGAATGATGCGGGAAGAAAATAGTTTGGTGGTCATTAGGTGCCCTTCTACACGCCCTTCCTGGGTATATAACTTTTTGTTACTAACTAATTTGCGTAAACAATAAACACCCATCTATAGTTTGTCAACTTTTGTTACTAACCACTCATTTTTATAAGGTTTTTCTGTCTAGAATTCGCACACAGATTGTGAATAAGTCAGATTCATTCGTAGATTTATACTCAAGGCGTACTATGAAGCACTACCGAAAACGTTTCGCACAACTC
>NZ_WXWT01000164.1:0-25451 GCF_009904725.1 Vibrio sp. V43_P6S15P86 | reverse complement strand
CAATAGCTCGTTGAATATCAACATTCAAGTTGTTTATCCAACGATTGTAATTGCGATGGATTTTGCCATCACTGGCTTTTAGATTTACTGAGTTGAGATAAATAATTGAGTAATATTTGTTGTTATATGGAATTTTTACTTCTGCAAAGTGTTTACGAACGTGAATTTTTGCAATAAGAACGCCTGGGCTTACTTCTTCAATCGTCCAACCTCGGTTAGTTGCCGATTGCACAATGGCCATTTTTACTTGTTTATTTTGAAGATCATAAGCAACTGGAGTATCCTCCACATTCATTACAGGTTGTACTCGTCCACAACCGACAAGAAGCAAAGTTAATAATAACGAGACATACAGCTTAAAACGCGACATGATAATTTCCTTTTTTATTATGACTTTGGGTAAAGCCCAATTTGTATCGAGCTGTAAAATAAACAATTTAACCCAATATGCCAAACTCGAAGATCAACATTTCGTTCAATATTGATGCGTGGACAGCGAATTCATTCGGTTTATCCGAATCCAATGAATGGAAACAATGGGCAACAGAGATAACATGGCCAGAAGATGGCAAAATCAATGTTGCAGATATTCCTGCGATGATGCGCAGAAGAATGAGTCCACTTAGCAAACTGGCAGTGCAAACGGCAATCGAATTGCTTAATCAACATCAGGTTGATTACCTTGTATTTTCAAGCCGTCATGGCGAATTGCATCGCAGTGTTGCGTTAGTTAAAGATATTATTAACGGTGAAGAAGCGTCTCCGATGGCTTTTTCTCAGTCAGTGCATAATACCGCCGCAGGGCTTGCCACCATTGCAACCAAACAGCCCATCCCCCTAACTTCGATCGCTGCGGCAGAAAACACATTCCAAAGTGCAATATTAGAAGCATGGCTGTTTTTGTCCGACAATCCTGACAAAAAAGTCCTGCTTGTTGATTTTGATGAGCCTATGCCTGACTCTTATTTAGAATATGAAAACCAACAATACCAAGGGTTTGGACTCGGCTTGATACTTTCTCATGGAGATAGCTTCACGGTGCAAAGCGGCATCAGTGCAAAATGCTCAAACCACCCGTTGCCACAAGGCTTAGCGTTTTTGCAACACTACTTGTCAGATGAAAATCAGTGGACTATTCACGCTCCGCAACAAATTTGGGAATGGCAAAAGCAATGAGTCGCTTAAATCAGTATTGGCGTGTGCTAGCAACCGGCTTTTGTTTTTCAGTATTTGGGTTAGGTGGTTTAGCACTAAGCTTCATTGTTATTCCGACCATTCGTATTTTCGTTTCGGATCAAACCGAACGTGAATATAAAGTTCAAGGTGCGATTCGATATTCATTCAACACCTTTTGTAAATTGATGAAGTTAAGTGGAGCAATCGATTACGAAATTATTGGTGCCGATATTCTTCAACAAGATCGTAATTGTTTAATTGTTGCCAACCATCCTAGTTTAATCGATTACGTTCTCATTGCTTCACAATTAAATCGCTGCGACTGTTTAGTAAAATCGGCAATATGGTCGAATCCTTTTATGAAGCACATCGTAAAAGCAGCCGGATATATTCCCAATGAAGCGCCGGATGATTTATTAGCACTTTGTGATGAACGATTTAACAAAGGCAACGTGTTGCTTATATTTCCTGAAGGGACAAGAACAACACTAGGTGTAGAACCAAAATTACAACGCGGCGCAGCACAAATTGCGGTAAGAACAGAACGAGATTTAAGGGTTGTCCATATTACGGTAACGCCAAGTTTCCTCACAAAAGAGAAAAAATGGTATCAAGTACCGGCAACAAAGCCTTTTTTCAGGGTTGAAGTTAAGGATAAAGTTGAGATTGACCCTTTTATAAAGCAAACTACGTCGCCGACAATAGCGGCGCGACGCTTACAACAGCACCTAGCTGAAAACATTTTTCCAGAAAACTTTTATTAATAAGCAGGTCCCAGTGGAACAGTTACACAACGACATTAAGCAACTTATTATTGATGCTTTAAACCTTGAAGATTTAACCGTAGATGATATTGAAACGGATGCACCACTTTTTGGTGATGGACTTGGCTTAGATTCTATCGATGCACTTGAGCTTGGACTCGCAATTAAAAAACAATACAACATCGTTATTGATGCCGACGACTCAAACACGCGCGAACACTTTGCTTCTGTAGCAAACCTAGCGAAATACGTTTCTTCTCAAACTAATGAATAAGTTGTAGGTATATTCATGACTGATGTAAATAAAGATCAAGTATTTGAACAAGTTAAAGATGCGCTTGTTGAGCTGTTCGAAATTGACGCAGCCGACATTCAGTCAGATGCGCACTTATACCAAGATCTCGATCTTGATAGCATTGACGCCGTTGATTTGGTCGTACACCTACAGAATGTCACTGGCAAAAAAATCAAGCCAGCAGAGTTTAGTGCTGTAAGAACCGTTGACGATGTGGTTAACGCCGTCACTGAGTTATTGAAGGAAAGTTAATGCGCCAATTGCTGACTGGTCTGTCTGCAATTGTATTGTTTGCCTACCCCTTCGCCGTCTATTTCGGTATAGATAAATTTGGCTTGAACTTAGTCGGGGGCTTGTTAATTGCTGCGTTACTTTTGCGTGTTTTCATCGCAAATAAGACCCCACTAAAAGAGTTTAAATTCTTGGCGCTCGCTACGGGCGCTGTTGGCATTGTTCTAATTACACTTGGCATGGTGTTTAAACAACACGGGTGGCTTCAATTTTACCCTGTGGTTGTCAATGTATGTATGCTGTGTGTCTTTGGACTGAGCTTAAAACAGCCGCAATCAATCATTGAAAGGCTTGCTCGCTTGCAAGAGCCCGACCTTCCAGCTAGTGGCGTGGCTTACACTCGCAAAGTGACGATGGTTTGGTGCGTTTTTTTTACGCTCAATGCTGCCGTTGCGCTCTATACCTGTTTCCTACCAGTAAAAATATGGACGCTTTATAACGGCCTCATCAGCTACTTACTTGCTGGTGGCTTGTTCGCTGGAGAATGGATCGTGCGTCAATTTGTTCGAAAGGAACACTAATCGTATGAATACAACGTATTCGAGCTTTACCTCCCTAGCGACCTTGTTCATCGCAGAGAGGTCTGAGCAATCCCCTGTCTCTTACGATCGCGACACAGTTATCACTTGGGGTGATTTCCAGAAGCACGTCGCAACGCTTGCTCAGCAGTTAGAAAGCCAGCCAACGCAAAACATTGCGTTGTGTTTTGGCAACAGCTACCTATTTGCCGTTGGCTTTTTTGCTTGTTGTCACGCAGGAAAATCCATTGTATTGCCTGGTAACTATCAACCAGAAGCACTCAAAGAACTCAGCGAGCACTACGATTTATTGTTGCATGATGCCGATGTCTCTGTTCCAGAACAGGTGAGTTCACTCCTAGTAAAAGCTCAATCATTGGTAGACATCACCTTGATTCACGAGCAACAGGTAGACCACCCTTATGTTTGGCGTGAATTGAATCTGGCAAAAATACCAGTGACGCTATTCACTTCTGGTTCAAGCGGCAAACCAAAAGCCATTGCAAAAACGCTGAAACAGCTCGATATCGAAGTGTCTATTCTAGACAACCTATGGGGCGACACGGTTGCCAACACACGCGTTGAAAGCACCGTCTCTCATCAACACATTTACGGCTTGCTGTTCCGCGTATTGTGGCCTTTGTGCTCTGCACGTCCATTTTCAGCACACAACCTTGAGTTCCCAGAGCAAATTGTCCATCACGCCGATGCTGACACCACGCTAGTAAGCAGCCCTGCGTTACTAAAACGACTCAGTGAAGAGCATAATCCGGTTGCAATTCGGTGCGTATTCTCTTCTGGAGGCCCCTTGCCAAACCAAGCCGCGCAACACAGCCAGCTGTTGTTTGGGTCGCTTCCTATTGAAGTTTTTGGCAGCACAGAAACCGGCGGCATCGCTTACCGTCAGCAGCACGTAGCCAGCACTCCTTGGACGTTATTCCCAGGTGTTGAAGCAAAGCTTAACCATGAAAATTGTTTAAAGCTCCGCTCGCCACACATTGATGAAAACACTTGGTACCAGACTGCGGATGAATGCTATTTCCATGATAGTATTTCTTTTGAATTGCGTGGACGCACTGACCGAATCGTCAAAGTCGAAGAAAAGCGTATTTCCCTTGTCGAAGTGGAAAAACGTTTAGAGCAACTGCCGTGGGTTCAAGAAAGCGTGGTGATCCCAATGGAAGAATCTGGCCGCCTCACGTTAGTCTCGATCATCGTACTTAACGATAAAGGCGGTGATGTGCTTAATGAACTCGGTAAAGGCAAGTTTTGGCTTGAGCTTCGCAAGGCACTGCGCAATTGGCTAGAACCGATAGCTATCCCGCGAAAATTCCGAGTGGTCGACGAAATTCCATTGAACAGCCAAGGCAAACGCCAAGTTGCTGAAATTGAAAAACTATTCCAATAAAGCTAGTAACATGGATAAAAGAAAACCAACTATTCAGAATATTGAAGTGAGTGACCACACTGCGGAGCTTTCGCTGCGTGTGGATGCTGACATCTTAGATTTCCAAGGTCATTTCAGTCACTTTCCTCTTTTACCCGGCGTCACTCAAATTGACTGGGCGTTGTTCTACGCCGTTCAATATTTGAACACTCCCAAGGTATTTAAAGGAATGGAAGTCATCAAATTTCAAGAGCCGATTCTGCCAAACGCCGACGTTTGTCTCTCACTCTCTTGGGACAATGAGCGCGAGAAATTGACCTTTAAGTACACATCGAAAAACGGTGAAACCTTGGTGACTCACTCTTCAGGCAAAATGAAACTGGGTGAGTCACGTGAGTGATTACCGTCCCTGCTTTTTAATTCCTTGCTACAACCACGGCAGCACAATTGCAGACGTGGTTGCTTCGTTATCCGCTTTCGATTTGCCAGTGCTGGTCGTGGACGACGGCAGCAATGAAGACACCAAACAAGCGCTTTCAGCATTGAGTGAGCAAGGGCTGATAAAACTGATTAGTCTGAGTGAAAACCAAGGCAAAGGTGGCGCGGTGATGGCTGGCCTACATCAAGCTCACCAACTTGGTTTTACGCACACCATTCAAATCGACGCAGACGGTCAACACGACCTAGAAGCATTGCCGAAGTTGCTCAGCGCCAGCAAAACAAAACCAGATAACCTGATTTCGGGCCAACCGATATACGACGAGAGCGTACCTAAAGCCCGTCTGTATGGTCGCTATGCTACGCACGTTTGGGTGTGGATAGAAACCTTGTCACTATCTATCAAAGACAGTATGTGCGGTTTTCGCGCCTACCCAGTGGCGAAAACGGTCGCCGTGTTGAACAAGTACAACATCGGCAAACGCATGGATTTTGATATCGAAATTCTGGTGCGAATGTACTGGGAAGGCGTCGATATTGATTTTGTTCCAACGCGCGTGATCTACCCTGAAGGTGGCATTTCCCACTTCGACGCATTGTGGGATAACGTCAAGATAAGCTGGATGCACACTCGCCTATTTTTTGGCATGTTGCCGCGCATTCCTTCACTACTCGCCAGAAAGCGCCGTCACACAAATGACAGAAATGCCCACTGGTCGAAACGAAAAGAACAAGGCACGATTTTAGGCATCAAAACCTTGCTCGCGGTTTACCGCTTGTTCGGTAGAAAAGCGTTCGACCTGATTTTAAAGTTAGTCATGCGCTACTACCACTTCACGGGTAAATCTGCCCGCGAAGCGTCTGAGATTTACCTGCAAAACTTGCAGCACTACGCAGCGCAGCAGAACATCGCACTGCCAAAACAGTTGGACAGCTATCATCATCTGCTTTCCTTTGGGCGTACCATGCTCGACAAACTGGCAGCATGGCAAGGTGACTTTAACGTCGATAACCTAACCATTCACGGCCAGCATCATTTCGAAGAGATGGCGCAGAAAAAACAAGGCGTGCTCATTTTAGGCTCGCACCTTGGCAATATCGAACTCTGCCGCGCGCTTGGTCGTCGACACTCTCATGTCAAAATCAATGCCTTGGTATTTACCCAACACGCTGAACAATTTAATGCGGTAATGAAGGCGGTAAACCCAAATTCGGAACTGAATTTGATTCAAGTCAGCTCAATGGGACCAGACACCGCGATTCTACTTCAACAAAAAATCGAGCAAGGCGAATGGGTGGTGATCGTTGGTGATCGCACGTCTACCAGCAAAGAAAATCGTGTCGTTTGGGCAGATTTTCTTGGTAAACCCGCACCATTCCCGCAAGGCCCATTCATGCTAGCCTCGGTATTAAAAGCGCCGGTTTACCTACTCTTCGGCCTACGCGACGACGAAGCAAACACTCCGCATTTTAATGTGTACTTTGAACACTTTAGTGACCAAATCACGCTACCACGCAAGGAGCGTCAGCAGTCACTAGAACGCATTGTTCAACAGTACGCACAAAGATTAGAACACCACACACTGCAAGCGCCGTTACAGTGGTATAACTTTTTTAACTTCTGGACTTTAAGTAATCAGCCACATGACAAACAACAATAATCACAACATCACTTTTGGTGCCCAATCTTTAACCATCGAAGATGTCGTTGCCATTGCTCAAGGTGCAAAGGCAAACATGAACACCTCGCCAGAATTTACCGCGAAGATCGATCGTGGCGTGGCGTTTCTGGAACGATTACTGAAAGAAGAAGGCGTTATTTACGGCGTGACCACGGGTTACGGCGATTCATGTACTGTGGCAATTCCACCCGCTCTTGTGGATGAACTTCCGTTGCACCTTACGCGCTTCCATGGCTGTGGCTTAGGTCAAATCCTTTCTCATGAGCAAGCTCGCGCGGTGCTGGCAACCCGTTTATGTTCATTGTCGCAAGGCGTATCTGGCGTGTCTCACGATCTGTTGAACCAAATCGTTACGCTTATCAATCACGATATTGCGCCGCGTATTCCACAAGAAGGCTCGGTGGGCGCAAGCGGCGATTTAACGCCTCTGTCTTACCTAGCGGCGACCTTAATTGGCGAGCGTGAAGTGCTTTACAAAGGCGATGTGCGACCAACACAAGAAGTGTTTGCAGAGCTGGACATTGAGCCAATTCGCCTAAAACCAAAAGAAGGTTTGGCGTTAATGAACGGTACATCCGTGATGACTGCCCTCGCCTGTCTTGCCTACAAACGCGCAGAATACCTAGCGCAGCTTTGCACCAAGATTACCGCGATGGTTTCTGTGGGTATGCAAGGTAATGACTTCCACTTTGATGAAGCGTTGTTTGCGGTAAAACCTCACCCTGGTCAACAGCAAGTTGCGGCTTGGCTGCGTGATGATCTCAATGCTGAACGTCCGCCACGCAATAGTGACCGACTGCAAGATCGCTACTCGCTGCGTTGTGCACCACACGTGATTGGCATGGTGCAAGACTCACTGCCTTGGCTACGTCAATTGATTGAGAATGAACTAAATAGTGCCAACGACAATCCAATCATCGATGGCGACAACGAGCGCGTTCTGCACGGCGGTCACTTCTACGGTGGTCATATCGCAATGGCAATGGATACGTTGAAAGTGAACATTGCGAACTTAGCTGATTTGCTGGACCGTCAGATGGCGCAACTGATGGATTACAAGTTCAATAACGGCCTGCCGTTTAACTTAACCGGTGCAGAAGGCGAGCGAAAACCGATCAACCACGGCTTTAAAGCGGTTCAGATTGGTATCTCAGCTTGGACGGCAGAAGCGTTGAAAAACACCATGCCAGCGAGCGTTTTTTCTCGCTCAACCGAATGTCACAACCAAGACAAAGTGAGCATGGGCACCATTGCCGCTCGTGATTGCTTGCGCGTACTTGAGTTAACAGAGCAAGTTGCTGCGGCTTCACTGCTGGCAAGCGTTCAAGCGGTTGAGATTCGTCGCCGTCATAACGAATTGGACGAACACCACATGAGTCAGAGTTTGCGAGTCATTCGTGACGCCGTACTGAGCGAGTTTGAGTTTGTGATTGAAGATCGCCCGTTAGAACAAGATTTGCGTCATTTCATTGAACGCATTCAGCAACGTCATTGGCTACTCTACGCGGAGGTATAATGCAAGAGCAGGTTCTCTACTCATTAGAAGCGGAGGTGACTATGGTCACCTCATTCCAAGATGCTGACCCGATGGGCGTGATTTATCACGGCAATTTCTTTCGATATTTTGAAGAAGCACGTCGTGTGCTGATGGAGAAGCTCCAATACAGCTATCGCGATATGCAAGACTCTGGGTATATGTGGCCGATCATCGACACGCGCGTTAAATACGTCAAGGCGATTCCGTTTAATCACACCATTCGTATTACCGCGCAACTCACGGAGTGGGAAAACCGCTTGCGTGTGGATTACGTGATTTACGACGCCGAAACGAATCAACGTATGTGCAAAGCGCATACAACGCAAGTCGCCGTATCCATTGAAAAGCAAGAGATGTGCTTTGTTTCTCCAGCAGTCTTTTTAGATAAAGTAGAGCGATGGCACAACCATGGGAGCCTGAACTAATGCAAAAGTGGTTACTCTCTTTTTTGCTAATATTTTCTGTTTCAGCACTGGCAACACCGACAGTAAATGTAACGGATTTGGCATCGCTTCAACAGCAGTTGTCTCAGCATGAAATCGTACGCGGAGATTTTACGCAGCAGCGTCATCTGGAAATGTTTAGTCAACCTTTAACCTCTAAAGGTCAGTTCACACTGAGCAAAACACATGGCTTGTTGTGGCAACAAGCAGAACCTTTCGCAGTCAATTTGGTATTGACGGAAAACAAACTTCGTCAGACTTTTGCCGACCAAGCACCGAAAACGATCTCTGCAGAAGAAAACCCAATGGCGTTCTACTTTAGCCATGTGTTTTTATCCGTGTTCCACGGGGATACTTCTGCACTGCAAGAACAATTCACACTCAATTTTTCAGTTGAGAACAATCAATGGCAGCTCGTTTTAGTGCCAAAACAGTCGCCATTAAATGCAGTGTTTAAAGCCATCACCCTTTCAGGTAAAACGCACATTGATCGCCTAACCCTACAAGAGCTGCGTGGCGATAAAACCGAAATTACGTTTACGAACCAGACCTCTCTACCTCAGGAACTCACGGATGCCGAAGACGCTCAATTCCGTTTCTAAACTCAGTCTCGGCACTCACACCTTTGCTCTGGTTTGGCTCAATCTCGTTGTTTTAGCGGGCGCGTTGCTACTCAAACAATGGGTTTGGAGTGCAGAATCTCCGATTGAGACCAACATTTTAAAACTGCTGCCGAAGAACCAACAAAACCCGGTGGCTGAGCAAGCCTTTGAGTCGGTCTCGGCAAGTATGAGCGACAAAGTCATTTTCGTGATCACAGCGCCGGACAAAAATGCCCTTTTTGCAGCGGCCGCTGAATTTGATAAGGGGTTGCGTCAGAGTAATCATTTTCGCGATGTGGTGGGGAAAATCTCACCTCAAGAACAGCAAGCTTGGGCAAGTTACTACTTTAAGCACCGCTTCCAATTGCTGACACCTGAACAACGAGAGCGTTTAAGCCAAAATCCAGAACAGCAAGTGCAGCATGTGATTCAGTCTCTGTATAACCCGTTTTCTGGGGTGACCGGGCAAGAGTTACAAAATGACCCTTTCTTGCTATTTCGTGATTATTTAAGCCAAGTTACCCAGCAATCGTCCTCTTTCCGATTGGATAACGGCTATCTGTCCGTCGAAAAAGACGGTGCTCAATACTTGCTTATTACTGCTGAGCTAAAAGACTCGCCTTATAGCCTAACTGGGCAGCTTGCAGTCCCTGATATTCAATCGCTAGAACAAAGCGTCGCGCAGAAATATGGTGCTGAAGTCTCACATACTGGCGTTCTATTTTACGCCGACTTTGGTACGCAAAGTGCCAAATCGGAGATCAGTACCATCGGTGTGTTCTCTCTGCTCGGTATCATTGCATTGTTCGTGTTGGTCTTTCGTAGTGTGATGCCACTGTCTCTCGCACTGCTTTCCATCACCATTGGTTTGCTCGTTGCGTTGTCCGTTACGACGTGGATTTTTGGAAAAGTCCATCTGTTCAGCTTAGTGTTTGGCGCAAGTTTAATCGGCGTGTCTATCGACTACGCATTCCACTACCTAACCGAACGTCTTGCGGCGGGAAATGAATGGGATAGCGAGCAAGGGTTAAAGCATATTTTCATAGCTATCACACTTGGCTTAATCACCAGTTTGATCGGCTATTTGGGCATGTTAGTGGCACCGTTTCCTGGTTTGCAGCAGCTTGCGCTGTTTTCATCCATTGGTCTGATTGCCGCTTACATCACAGTGGTAGCTTGGTATCCGATACTGGCTCGTAACCCATCGCGCACCATTTCGAATTTACCGGGACAATCACTGTTGGCGAAATGGTTAACGCTTTGGAATCAACCTCGAATTAAAGTCGGATTACCGATGTTATGTGTGGTTGCGAGTGGTTTTTTCTTGCTGCAATTGAACTACGATGACGACATTCGTCTGCTGCAAACGATGCCGAACGATCTCAAGCAGCAAGAAACCTTGATTACGACGCTCAGTGGCATGCAATCTTCGCAGCAAATGTTGGTCGTTACCGCCGACGATGACGAAAACCTAATGAAAAAGCTGGAGTCTTTGACGCCAACTTTAGAAGCGTGGAAAGCGGACAGCACCATCGAAAGCTACCAGAGTCTGAGTCGCTACTTGAGCTCGGTGGAGCGTCAGCAACAAGACTATCAATTGATTCGCGATCTTTACGCGACACAATCCAGCCCACTAGCTTCCGGACTGAGCTTAAGTAAAAAGCCTAAAATGGACGCCGACTTTATCCCTGTCACGGTTGATCAGTACTTGCAAAACCCAGTATCAGCGCCTGTGCGTTTTCTCCATTTGGGTAAGATCAAAGGAAAATCGGCAACGGTAGTGGTGTTAAACCAATTGCAAGACTCCGCCGTTGTTAAGTCATTTGCCAAATCGCAGCCTGACGTTGCCTACCTAAATAAAGCAGAAGAAATATCCACCCTATTTGGTGAATACCGAATCAAAATCATGGAGCTATTGGTAGCCGCCAGTGCTGTGATCTTTCTGGTATTAATCAAGCGGTACGGTCTGCAACACAGTTGGCGAGTTTTACTGCCATCATTGATTGCTTGCGCCTGCGGTCTGGCAACGGCTGTCGCGATGGGAACGACATTAAACCTGTTCAACTTGCTTGGCTTGGTGCTCATTCTTGGTATAGGGATCGATTACACTCTGTTCTTTGCCGAGAAAGCGCGCAGTGTGAGCACACTATTGGCGATCACCCTTTCGGCAATAACCACTGTGCTGTCATTTGGGTTGCTGTCACTCAGCCAAACTCACGCGATTCACAGTTTCGGCATTACGGTGTTAAGTGGTATTTTTGTCGCTTGGTTGCTCTCTCCGATTGCAATTAAAACAGAGGAAACGACGTCATGATTTTCAATCACGCCTTTCGCTACGCGACGTTCATCACACTGAGCCTGTTTTTAAGTGCATGCAGCTTGGTCCCTCACCAATCGACGCCTCAGGTCGACATTGACGAGCACACCCAAGTTAGCTTGCCCACTCCCGCAAGCTTGGGCTACCAGTTGTCTGCCAGTCAGTTAATTACGGCTTCTTGGGCAATAGATGGTAAAACCACATCTGAGCAACTTCCGGTACAACTGCAAGTAACCAACAACGAAGTGGTGCTAGCAGGCTTCTCATCCTGGGGGACAAGAGTACTATCATTGTCTTACGATGGAGAACAAATCCAAACCGAAGTACTCAACGGTTTACAAGGTTCGCTACCGCAGCCAGAACAGGTATTATTTAACCTGATGATCACGCTCTGGCCGAGTTCCGCTTGGGAAGGATCGTTAAATGAGGTAAGGTGGCGAATTATTGATAAAAATAATTCTCGCGCCATCTTTGATAGCGACGGTGAAAAGATCATTGAGATTCAATACAGTTCTTCTAACAAATTAGAGGGTAAGATTGATTTTCACCACCTCAAGCATCAGTTTTCAATTTCTATTCAGACACTGCAACATCAGATTAATTAAGAACAATTTAGAATAACAATATGCCTAATCGCTCTCCTCAACCTTTGTATATTCAGGCCTGTGGTTTCCACTCCGCAATGGGACAAGATGACACCATCATCCACCAGTGTTTATCAGGAGCGAAACCATCCAACATGGTGGTTGACCAAGACATTTTGAATTCAGGCCGACAAACAGTAATCGGTCGAATTGCACAGCCGTTACCGCAATTACCACCCGCTTTCAGCCGGTTTGATACAAGAAACAACCGCCTCGCACTTTCGGCTTTGCAGCAAATCGAAAGCGACGTGCATAACGCCATTGCTGAATATGGCCGTGACCGTATCGCGATCGTGATCGGCACCAGCACATCTGGCATTTCAGATGGCGAAATCGCGTTTGGAGAAAAGCAGGCAAACGGCGAGTTTCCTGCCGACTACCATTACACCAAACAAGAGCTTGGCAACTGCAGCGATTTTATTGCCGCCTACTTTGATTTGAGCGGCCCACATTACTCAGTTTCAACCGCCTGTTCTTCTAGTGGTCGTGTCTTTTTAACCGCGCAACGCCTGATTCGCTCTGGCATTGTTGATGCGGTCATTGTAGGTGGTGTGGATACCATTTGTCGCCTAACGCTAAACGGCTTTAACGGTTTAGAAGCTCTATCCGATACCCTTTGTAAGCCGTTTGACCAGCATCGCAACGGCATCAATATCGGCGAAGCCGCAGCATTAATGTTGCTAAGCAAAACACCTGCGCCCGTTGCTCTTCTCGGAGCTGGCGATAGCTCAGACGCGCACCACATTTCCGCACCACATCCAGAAGGGTTAGGCGCAGAAGAAGCGATGAAAAAAGCGTTGGCCAATGCAGGACTTACAGCGCAAGACATTGGTTACATCAACGCGCATGGCACAGCAACGCCGTTAAACGATGCGATGGAAAGCAAAGCCATTCATCGCTGCTTTGGAGACTCCGTTCCCCTAAGCTCGACAAAGCCACTTACCGGACACACATTAGGCGCAGCAAGTGCAACGGAAGCCGCTATCGCTTGGCATATTCTCAAGTACAACCTTGATTTGCCAATACAACACTGCGAAACCAAAGCAGACGATATCCATATATCGTTAGTTGAGACGCCAACCAAACTGGGTAACAAAGCGATTCTCAGCAACTCTTTTGCTTTTGGTGGCAATAATATTAGTCTTATTTTTGGTTACGCTCATGACTAAACTTCCTCCCATCGAACAACTTTTGCCACACGACAAACCAATGATCTTGGTCGATCGTGCTTTAGATGTTCAACAAGATACGATTCACTGCCAGGTTGATATCGCAGAACACAACCCGTTCTTCTACTCGGCCTCTCAAACTGTGCCAGCTTACGTTGGCATTGAGTTTATGGCGCAATCTGTCGCGGCGTGGTCTGGTTACCACGCATTAATGAAAGAACAAGCGCCACCGATTGGCTTTTTACTTGGTAGCCGTCGATACACGTCTGAATGCGATACGTTTTCTCGCGGACAGGTGCTCGATGTGTATGCTGAAAAAGTTATGGAAGATAACGGTATGGCGGTTTTTTCAGCCCGTATTGAGCTACAAGGAACTGTTGTAGCGACTTGCCAATTGAACGTTTACGTTCCATCAGAAGAAAAATTACAAGAAATGAAAATCAGGAGTCAACAATGACCCGACAAGTCCTCGTTACAGGTGCCAGCAAAGGCATCGGTAAAGCCATTGCCGTTCAATTAGCCAAAGATGGTTTCCAAGTCATTGTCCATTACATGGGCGATCAACAAGGCGCGCAAGACACCCTAAACACCATCGAACAGCATGGTGGTAGCGGTCGTCTTATCCAATTCGACATCAGTGACCGTGCAGATTGTCGTGAGAAGCTAGAAGCCGATATCGCCGAACACGGCGCTTACTATGGCGTCGTAAACAACGCTGGCATCACAAAAGATACCGCTTTCCCTGCGATGACCGAAGAAGAATGGGATGGCGTGATTCATACCAACCTAGATAGCTTTTACAATGTTCTTCACCCTTGTGTTATGCCAATGGTGCAAAAACGCAAAGGCGGCCGAATTGTTACGCTTGCATCAGTCTCTGGCCTAATGGGTAACCGCGGTCAAACTAACTACAGCGCAGCGAAAGCGGGCGTAATTGGTGCAACAAAATCACTCGCACTTGAACTGGCAAAACGCAAAATCACCGTCAACTGTGTTGCTCCGGGGCTTATCGACACAGGCATGGTAGACGAACACGTAAAAGAACACGCGATGCCGCAAATTCCTTTGCGCCGCATGGGAGAGCCAGAAGAAGTCGCTGGTTTAGTCAGTTACCTTATGTCTGACATCGCAGGCTATGTAACTCGCCAAGTCATTTCGGTAAACGGAGGCCTAGTATGAGCCGTCGAGTTGTTGTAACCGGAATGTCGGGTGTGACTGCGTTTGGTAACGAATGGCAGTCTGTCGAACCGAAACTGCGTGACTGCCTGAACGCGACGCAATACATGCCTTCTTACGAACAGTATGATGGTTTGAATACCAAGCTCGCGGCACCCATTTTAGATTTTGAACTGCCAAAGCACTACAAGCGCAAACAAGTACGCGGCATGGGGCGTGTTTCCAAATTAGCGACCGTCGCAACAGAAAACGCACTAAGCCAAGCAGGTTTG
Source organism: Vibrio sp. V43_P6S15P86 (assembly GCF_009904725.1). Lineage (NCBI taxonomy): Bacteria > Pseudomonadati > Pseudomonadota > Gammaproteobacteria > Vibrionales > Vibrionaceae > Vibrio > Vibrio sp. V43_P6S15P86. Next base: position 10,740 of record NZ_WXWT01000164.1, on the reverse strand, counting down.
ATTGGTAACGACGTGCTAACCAACGGTCAAACGGGTATCGCATACGGCTCATCAACAGGCAGTACCGACGCAATCGGCGCATTTGGTGTCATGCTGAATGAGAAAACCACTAAAGCGATCACCGCAACGACTTACGTGCAGATGATGCCGCACACTACGGCAGTGAACGTTGGTCTATTTTTCGGTTTGAAAGGCCGAGTGATCCCGACCAGCAGTGCATGTACCTCTGGCAGCCAAGCAATCGGCTATGCCTACGAAGCGATCAAGCACGGCTACCAGACAGTAATGGTTGCTGGTGGCGCTGAAGAATTGTGCCCAACGGAATCCGCTGTCTTCGATACCCTTTTTGCCACCAGTCTGAAGAATGAAGACCCGAAAAGCACACCAAGACCTTATGACTCCGATCGCGATGGTTTGGTGATTGGTGAAGGTGCGGGAACGCTGGTTCTGGAAGAGTACGAACACGCCGTCGCTCGTGGCGCGAAAATCTATGCAGAAATCATCGGTTTTGCCAGCAACTGTGATGCCGCACACGTCACTCAACCACAGATGGAGACCATGCAAATCTGTATGGAAATGGCTTTGCAAAACGCGGGCATTCCTGCTGAGAAGATCGACTATGTATCTGCTCACGGCACTGCCACCGACCGCTGTGATATTGCAGAAAGCAACGCAACAGCGAATGCTCTAGGCAAAGTGCCAATCAGTTCACTCAAGAGCTACTTTGGCCACACACTAGGCGCGTGTGGCGCAATTGAAGCGTGGCTAGGTTTAGAAATGATGCACACGGGTTGGTTCAACCCAACGCTCAACCTAGAAAACCTCGACGAGCAATGTGGCGATTTAGACTACATTGCCGGACAAGGCCGAGAGCTGGACGTGAAATATTTGATGAGTAACAACTTCGCCTTTGGCGGCATCAACACCTCCATCATCTTTAAAAAGATGTAATGCCCTTAGTAAATGCAAAAGCGCTGGTTAACCAGCGCTTTTTTGTTGGTTGCCTATCAGGTTCATATATCACGCTGTAACGGCAAACAAGACATTACCATTCCGCGATACAAAGGCGACTTTTAACACCACGAATTTGTAATCCCATCGCTTCAAAGACATGCTCAAAATCTTGACAAGATGCAGGCACATTAGGTAGCGACAATGAAGCCTCGGTAAAAAACGTCCGACTCAAATTATCCGTCTCTCCCCAAGCTAACTGCCACCAATCCAAAATTCGCGGCTTGGATGCGTTTAATCGATAGCTAGCAGGAATACGATCACGCTTGTTTAGGTTTTCAACCTTAGATGTTGGTAGTAAGTTCCACTTATCATTGTTGGGCCAATAAGCAAATGGCAAACAGTGATCAACGTGATACTCATTTCGTAATTTGCTTCCACTCCATACACTGACAATGTCGCAATGGCTGAGCTTCAACTGTTCAATTCTCTTTCGCACGACTCGCGTATCATGGTCTTTATCAATCCAGACCAAACAATCATGATACGTTTGCAGTGGAATACCCCGCTCTTGATTAGACCGAAATCGTTGCATTTCCATAATCCATTGGTTGACCACCAGCGGCTCAATCCAAGAGTTATACAATCGAAAACAATCCCAAAGGCTTTCATCCAACACAAACAGCCCATAACCTTCGAGGAACTCGCTATCCACAACAATTGAACGTTTTGGCTTCTTAGCTGAACGAATCATTTCAAAGTAAGGGTTTGATTTATCACCTTGATAGGTAAAAGTGACGGGACCATCTTTTATGGTTTTTAAGCTGTCTTTTATCGCTTTATCAAGCGCCACTGCATCTTCACCAAAAAATGTCGTGCCTATAGCAAGATCATCAGGACTTAAATGGGAAAGTCTGCCCCAGCCATCGGGCTTTATAAAACCTAGCCCTTTAGACGAGTTCGAGCTTTGCTGGATGTTCTCTTTATCGATTAAACGCTTAAATTGACGAATCCAATATAAGCCAACTAATCCTAATGGGATTGCAACTTTACCTTCGCTGCGATCAACCACTGCACCAGAATGAGCGTCTGCAATACGTAGTAAAGTACGTAGTAGTGCGAGCTTATAGGTAGCCGATTTGGAATCATTGACGATAATGTGGCGAACCTTATTCAGATCACCGGAACCATCATCAGGCAAAGACATCACTACAGTTTGCCAAGATACACCCGTTCGCTTTAACTGATCGTCATCGAGAGATACGTTTCTCACCATTAAAGCGCTATTCTTTGCAAACTTTTCGAGCTCTTCAACCGATACGGGATAAGCTTTACGACCGTCAGAAAAGTCACCGTGACGAAGGCTAATCACCAATCGACCATTAGGCGCTAACAAATTTGCAAGTTTGCGAAATGCACGTTCACGGTGCGTAGGCGCAAGATGCATCCATACCGCACTGACAAGAATTAAATCGAAGCGAAAGCCAAGATTAATGGTTTTCTCAAGCTTAGGTAATGCATCTTCAAGCCAAGTAACGGAATCGCCACAGTAAGACTTACCAAGCCTTAGAAGTGCTTGAGCAGGCTCAATCGCAACAACTTCACACCCATGCTCAGCCATCCATTTCGCGTCTCGACCAGAGCCCGCGCCAACATCTAACACACGATCTCCAGCCTGGGGCCAGAAGACTCTCCAACTCGCGTGGACATCCTCAAACTGGATCGATGTGTATTGCTTCGCGAAAGAGTCGGCGTGTCGGTCATAAAAGTTAGAAGTGGCAGGCATAAAGGTTAACGAAAGGTAATTAATATGCGTCCATATTAATTGCTAGAAATTGCAATGGCTAGAATGCCATTCAAAAGTTGTAGATAGAGTGGCAATTACAGCCAAAAACCTAAAAACGACAAAGCCCCGACAACTCAAAGAGTTATCGAGGCTTTTGAATAAATGGCACGCCCTATTGGATTCGAACCAATGACCACATCCTTAGAAGGGACGTGCTCTATCCAGCTGAGCTAAGGGCGCGCTACAGGGACAGGATTATACGAGTTCAAACGGGTAAATCAACGGGTTTTCATAACATTCTGATCTGAATGCCTAAAAAAAGTCCATTAAAACGCTTAATGTTCAAAAACACCACAAAGCAAACGTTTGCGTATGGATGTTAATAAGAAATTCTGCGACAATGCGCCGCAGATAATCTGCCTTCTTAATTTATAAGGAAAGTCATGACTGCTCAAAATATAGACGGAACTCTCATTTCCCAAACTGTTCGATCCGAAGTGGCTGCACGTGTTAAAGCACGTGTTGAAGCTGGGCTACGTGCTCCTGGTTTAGCAGTGGTTCTAGTTGGTGAAGATCCTGCTTCTCAGGTTTATGTCGGTAGCAAACGCCGCGCATGTGAAGAAGTTGGGTTTGTTTCTAAGTCTTTTGACCTTCCTGCGTCTAGCTCAGAAGAAGAGTTACTAGCGCTGATTGATGAATTAAACAACGATGATGAAATTGACGGCATTCTAGTGCAATTACCCCTTCCTGCGGGCATAGACACAACACATGTTTTAGAGCGCATTCACCCAGAGAAGGACGTGGATGGCTTCCATCCTTACAACGTTGGTCGTCTTGCGCAGCGTATTCCAAAGCTTCGCTCTTGCACGCCAAAGGGCATAATTACCCTACTCGACCGTTACAACATTGAGCTACGTGGTAAACATGCGGTTGTGGTTGGTGCATCAAACATTGTTGGTCGTCCAATGACACTTGAGCTGCTGCTTGCGGGCTGCACAACAACAACATGTCACCGTTTTACCAAAGACCTAGAGAGTCATGTGCGTCAAGCTGACGTTGTCGTGGTTGCGGTTGGTAAGCCAAACTTCATCCCTGGAGAGTGGATTAAGAAAGGTGCAGTGGTTATCGATGTCGGCATTAACCGTCTTGATTCAGGCAAGCTAGTTGGCGACGTGGAATACGATAAAGCACGTGAAAGTGCGAGCTTTATTACTCCTGTCCCTGGTGGTGTTGGCCCAATGACCGTTGCAAGTTTAATCGAGAACACGATGCTCGCTTGCGAACAGTTCCACACAGACAAATAACGTAAAACTTCAGATACGAAAAAGGCTCCGCAAGGAGCCTTTTTGCTAATTGTTGATATCTATTTCAATTACAGACTTAAAATCACGCCCGCAATAGAAGCGCTCATTAAGTTCGCCATCACACCAGCGATAATCGCACGGAAACCATGCTTAGAAACAAATGCGCGCTTTTCAGGTACCAATGAGCCCAACCCACCAATCAGCATCGCCATGCTTGAGATGTTTGCAAAACCACACAAAGCAAACGTCACGATTGCTTGTGAGTGTTCACTGAGTTGAGACTTCACTTCAGCAAGCTGGATGAAGGCAACGAACTCATTCACCACAATCTTGTTACCAATCAGCGAGCCTGCTGTGGTTGCTTCTTGCCATGGTACACCTAATAACCAAGCGACAGGTGCGAATACATACCCTAGGATCAACTCGAAGCTTAGTGGCGTCCCAACAAGGTCACCAATCCAACCTAGCATGCCGTTTAACATTGCAATGACACTGATGAACGCCAATAGCGTACCACCTACCGATACAGCAATGCGTACACCCGCCATGGCACCATCGGCTAATGCTTCTACTACGTTGGTTGCACGTGGAATTTCAACTTGGCTAATGTCGATATCTGCTGCTTTATCCGTATCTTCTGGCATTAAAATTTTTGCCATCAGCAAGCCCGCAGGTGCCGACATAAATGCAGCAGCGATCAGGTAGTTAAGGTCAACGCCCAGTGACGCGTAACCGACCAACGTTCCACCAGCAACAGAAGCTAAACCACCTGTCATCACCGCAAAGAACTGCGAGTCGGTCATGTGCTTTAGGTATGGCTTTACCATCAATGGCGCTTCAATGGTGCCAACAAAAATATTCGCCGTTGCAGACAAAGACTCCGCACGACCGATACCCAGCAGCTTTTGAATACCGCCACCGATAAAGTTGATGATTTTTGGCATCACACCAATGTGATAAAGACCTGAGATAAGAGAGGAAAAGAAAACGATGATACCCAGAACATTGATCGCAAAGGTGAAGCCCCCTGTCGCCAAATTACCGAATAAAAACGCAATGCCCTCTTGACCATAGTTGATCAAATTCGACACTACGCTGCTCACTGAATTCAGCGCATCTCGTCCTGCTGGTACATATAAAACCAACAACGCAAACAGTACCTGCAAAGCAAACGCAAACGACACTGTTCTCAGCTTTATATTTTTTCTATTTGTAGAAAGTAGCCATGCTACGAATAGTATGGCTACGATACCAATAATTGAGTTCATAAAATGAATCCGACAGAAGGGGGATATGGAAGGCACTGGATTGTATAGCGGACTCAAAATGCTGCAAGTTGAGGATGTTAACAGTGTGAAAAGTTTAAGCGCCCAATAATTGACCTTAATTATAAGGCATTGAATTATATAAATATAAACGTTTGCTTATTTTTATTGTTTCTATATGGAAAAGATGTTTATAGTTCTGGAAAAATTTTTGTGAAGTGAATCACCTTATGTGCCGTTCAATAACGTCATTGATCCTGTTACTTAGGAATAGATATGTAAGGCGCTAGACGTTGATCCCAATGACACGGGTTACCGATCTTCTGTTTGATGAAGTTAATCACTGCGGATATTTTTTTGGGCATATGTTGGCGGCTTGGATACACCGCATAAAACGGCATCGACTGGCTTGCTTTCCAGTCCGGTAACAACTGTATTAACTTACCCGTTCTAAACTCATCACCCAGTAAGTAAGTGGCAAGGTAGGCAATGCCCCAACCTGCAATAGCGGCATCCCGAACGGCTTCTGCCAGATCCACTGAATAGTTGCCCGAAACTTTTACGTTCAACTCCTGCTGATCTTTAGTAAACGCCCACCCCGTATAGTCACGCTCCCAGCTTCTGTATATGAGACAGTTGTGAGAAGACAAGTCATCCGGCTCTGTTGGCGTATCATGCTTCAATAAGTAATCTGGTGATGCCGCTACAACAAACTGGCAATCCGTCAAACGCTGCGCAATGTAGCCTTCAGGCAAATGCTCGTTGTTAGTCACCCATAAATCGAGCCCTTCGGCTAACATATCGACCTTATAGTCAAACAAATGCACCTCCACTTGAAGTTGAGGATACAGTTCGCGCAACTCTTGAATTGCAGGGATAATGTGTAAGGTACCAAATGATTGCGACAATCCAAGACGTACCAAACCTGCCACTTCATCCCGCTGGGTTTCCATCTCTAATGTGGCGCTGCTCACCGCTTGTACTACTTGCTCACAGTGATGAAAAAAGGTTTTCCCTGCCTCAGTCGGCGTAAAGCTTCGCGTAGTGCGTTGAACAAGCTTGATACCAAGAGACGCTTCCAGCTGGCTCAACTGCTTACTCACATGAGACACCGACACGCCTAAGCTCTTTGCAGCAGCCGTGAAACTTTTATGTTTAAGAAGAGCGGAGAAGATCACCATTTGTGCAGCACGTTCAGATAACACGCTTTACCTCGATTTGATTATAGGAAAAACAAAGGACTCCGAAGAGCCCTCATATTGAATACTGGATGCCAAGTGATTATTTGATAACAGCTCAGTATTTAATTCGGTCAGCCAAGTGACTCACGGCGAGTGCGAAGTAGTAAGAGCGGTTCCACTTCATCAGTACGTTGTAGTTATTGTAAACCAGATACGTACGACCATTTTCGTCGTCCGGCATGATCAACCATGCTTTGATGTCTTCATCCAGTTTTGGCAACGGACTACCGTCGTATTTTGTGATGCCAAGTTTGCTCCACTCCTGAAGGTATTTACCTTTTTCAGCTGTGCGCCCTTCTAAGCTGCGATCAATGCCTTTAGGAACTTTCACTTGGCGACCCCAAGTGTATTTGTCATCCCAGCCGGACTTGCTCAAATAGTTAGCGGTTGATGCAAATACGTCGGCTTCAGATTGCCAAATGTCTTTTTTACCATCCCCGTTGCCGTCAGCGGCAAAACGTAGGAAAGAGCTTGGCATAAATTGACACTGTCCCATCGCACCAGCCCAAGAACCTTTAAAATTATCTAGCTCGATATGGCCTTGATCGAGGATCTGCAATGCCGACATGGTCTCTTTACGGAAAAACTCTTCACGACGACCTTCAAATGCCATTGTCGACAACGCGTCAATCACTTTGAAGTTACCCGTAAATTTACCAAAGTTACTTTCTACACCCCACAGCGCCACGATAAAGCGAGGCTGCACACCGTACTCATCGCCTATACGCTTTAGCTCGGTGTAATGCTCTTTATAGAGTTGTCTTGCTTGCTTCACCTTCCATTCAGGCACCGCGCGAGGAATGTATTCATCCAACGTCAGTTTCTTCTCTGGCTGGTTTCGGTCCGCTTTTACTGCTCGAGGCTTGTACTCAACATTCGCAAAAGCAGCACTAATGACCTGCTCTGAGATACCTTTATCACGCGCTTCAGCACGCAGCTTATTCAAGTATTCATCGAAACCCTCGCTACTTGCAAAAGCCGAGGTACACACACCAACGCTAAGCATGGTAGCCAGTATTTTTTTCATATTGCCCTCCTTGAGCAAGGCAGAAATCCCAGATGAAAAACGATGACGTTATTCGCCTTTCTGCTGGGCTTTTTGTTCTTTGTACTTTTCTAGTAGGTTCTCCGGCGGAGGCGGAACCTGCAAAAAGAAGCCATCATTTTGCAATGAAGCCTTCACTTTTTCGATATCAACTTGTGCCAATTTACGGCCATCAAGTTTAATCGTCATAACAGCGATAGGCTTACCGAACATCTGCATTAAGGTGTCAGGAACCTGTGAAAAATCATCCTTTTTCGGAATATAGAGATAAGTACCTTCTTTTTTCGAGCTTTTATAAATAGAACAAAGCATGACACGCCTTTTATGCTGATTTAGCCGCGTTGAGTGCGGATTAGGTTGAAAACGTCAAATTCTCGCAAACTTAATAGCAAATTTGAGATTAATTCACCTATTTGCCCACGAGAGAACTTGCTGCGTCAAAGGATGAAATATAACATGACAGACCTAGTTTAAGGCAACGCTCTTTCAATAAAGGCAAGAAGTCCACGATGACCCATTCACCAGACCTTAAAGGTAGCAGTTTTACATTGTCAGTTTTACACCTTTCTGACAATGAGATCGCAAAGACTGTCGAATTTTTGCAAGAAAAAGTTTCTCAAGCACCTTCTTTTTTTGCATCCGCGCCTTTGGTAATCAATATAGCAAAAGTACAAGGCGACATTGATTTCCCTAAGCTTAAACAAGGCATCTCAGATGCTGGTTTTATTCCGGTCGGTGTAACGGGCTGTAAAGACAAGCGTGTACAAAATCTTGCTTCCGAAGCTGGCTTCGCCATTATGTCGGCGAGCAAATCACCAAGCCAAGCACCTGCCAAAATGGCACCAACGAAAGTAGTTCGCACGCCTGTTCGTTCAGGACAACAGATCTACGCGAAAGATGGTGATTTGGTGGTGTTAGCGCACGTAAGTGCTGGTGCTGAAGTCATCGCTGACGGCTCTATTCATATCCATGGCACACTTCGAGGCCGTGCGATTGCAGGCGCAAGTGGTCAGCAGGAAGCGCGTATTATTTGCCACGATTTACAAGCAGAACTGGTATCCATTGCGGGTGACTACTGGTTAAGCGATCAAATTGAAAGCGAGTACTGGCAAAAGAAAGTAATGATCAGTAAAGCCGATGAATCATTACATTTAGAAGTTCTCGCGATTTAATCTAAAAAGGAAAAAAAATGGCACGCATTATTGTAGTAACGTCTGGTAAAGGTGGCGTTGGTAAAACCACTTCAAGCGCAGCCATCGCCTCTGGTCTAGCTCTGAAGGGAAAAAAGACCGCGGTGATCGATTTTGATATCGGTTTGCGTAACCTCGACCTAATCATGGGCTGTGAGCGCCGTGTCGTGTATGACTTTGTAAACGTAATTAACGGCGAAGCGACATTAAACCAAGCGCTGATCAAAGATAAGCGCACGGACAACCTATTCATTCTTCCTGCTTCTCAAACTCGTGATAAAGACGCACTGACAAAAGATGGTGTTCAGCGCGTATTCGGCGAACTTGATGAAATGGGCTTTGATTTCATTATTTGTGATTCACCAGCAGGTATCGAACAAGGCGCATTGATGGCCTTGTACTACGCCGATGAAGCCATTGTCACAACGAATCCAGAAGTCTCTTCTGTACGTGACTCTGACCGCATTCTCGGTATTTTAGATTCCAAGTCACTGCGTGCAGAACAAGGGCTAGAGCCAGTAAAACAGCACCTGCTACTGACTCGCTACAACCCATCTCGCGTCACTCAAGGCGAAATGCTAAGCGTTGAGGACGTAGAGGAGATCTTACATATTCCACTACTGGGCGTGATTCCAGAAAGCCAAGCCGTGCTTAACGCGTCAAACAAAGGTGTGCCAGTCACTTTTGACGATAACACCGATGCGGGTATGGCTTATTCTGACACCGTTGATCGCTTATTAGGCAATCAGGTTGAATTTCGTTTCCTTACTGAGGAGAAGAAAGGACTCTTTAAACGACTCTTTGGAGGCTAGACATGTCATTATTAGAATTTTTCCGCCCACAGAAGAAAACTTCTGCGAATCTAGCTAAAGAGCGTTTGCAAATCATTGTTGCTGAGCGCCGCAGCCAAAATGATCCTGCGCCTTCTTACTTGCCTCAATTGAAAGAAGACATCCTGAAAGTGATCAGTAAGTACGTGGCAATTGATCCAAATATGGTTGACTTAACATTTGAGCACAAAGACGACGATATCTCAGTTCTTGAGCTCAATGTGAAGCTACCAGACGACGAGAAGTAATCAGTTTCTCTCGCGAGACGAATACTCTAATTAGAACGAAAAAGGTTGGCATCGAGGCCAACCTTTTAATCATTCATTATTTTAACGCTTTATTCATCTTATCGCCCAGCAGGTCCAAACGCCAGCCCTGCATCAAGTCAGGCAACACTTCTGGATCGCGATCTTTTTTCCACACCCAACTGATCAGCTGATTAATCTGCTTTTTAGAAGCAAGGAACTCCGTTGCTAAGCCAGACTTCTGCGACGCCGATTTCACTATGTCTTTCATATTTTTGAAGACTTGTTTGTAACCTGGATAATCCATTAAGCGTTCAATTTTCGCCGGATACTCTTCAGAAGGTGTTTGCTTCGCTTGTTTAACAATCGCGGCAATCTTCGCGCCATGGCGGTTAATCGCTCGGATATCAATATCTTCCGCTTCCATCTTCTTAAAGTTAGTTAAGCCAAGACGAGCGACTGTTAACAGGTCACCTTCTTTGAAGATAAAATTCAGCGCTAAATCTCGTTTGATTGCTTCACGGTAACGCCACGTCGCTAGAGGCTTTAAAATCGCCAGTTCAGAAGGTTTTAACTGCCAAGCACCTTTAATATCAAGGTAGGCATTCTCCTCATTAGTGACGCGAATGCGTTTTGAAACCAACAAATCACTTTCTTGTTGTACGGCTTCCCACCAACCTGCTTGCGTCACCTTATCGAGCAGCTTTTCGTATAACGGTAACAAGTAATGAACATCTGCGGCAGCATAATCTAATTGCTTTTGTGTCAGTGGACGAGCCATCCAGTCAGTACGTGATTCACTTTTGTCTAGCTCAACACCTAAATATTCTTCCACCAGCGTTGCAAAGCCTGTTGATAGACCGTGGCCAAGAAAGGCCGCCAT
>NZ_WXWT01000218.1:0-6046 GCF_009904725.1 Vibrio sp. V43_P6S15P86 | reverse complement strand
GTGTTATGCGTTCATCACAAACAATAATAGAATTGAGTTGAAAATTAAACTTGAAGAAGAGAAAAAGCGAAAAGACATACTTTCTCAACAGAACCGAAAACTAACTAACGAAATTGAACGCCGAAAAGCGTCTGAAAAAGAACTCGCCTTCCAAGCTAAATACGATACGTTGACTAACTTGCCTAATCGCAGCTACGGTTCTGAGAGACTGGCTTTGGAGTTGATTAGAGCGTCACGTAGTGGCTCAAAAGTATTGGTCATGTTTATTGATTTAGACCACTTTAAGCAGATTAACGATTCAATGGGTCACTTTGTTGGCGACGAGATCCTTAAACTTAGTGCTCAACGACTGCATCAAGTCGCGAGAAAAACAGACTTACTGGCGAGAATTGGTGGGGATGAGTTTTTATTAGTGATTCCTGACTTGCCTGATAATGACACCGCGAAGCGCGTTGCTTCAAGCGTGCTTTCGGCGTTTAACGATCCATTTGTATGGAACAACCATGAATTCTTCTTGAGTAGCAGCGTCGGAATGTCTGTATTTCCGGATGATGGAGATAATGCCGAGCAGCTCCTCGCCTGTGCTGACATGGCGATGTATCGCGTGAAGCAAGATGGACGCGATGCCTTCTGCTTTTATAACCACAATATGAACCAAGACTTGCAACGCTATTTGGATTTGGAAAATCGACTAAGAAATGCCATCTCCAGCCAATTACTAGAGTTGTATTATCAACCTATTATTGATCTGAGCAGTGGTAAAATTGTTGGCGCAGAAGCGTTAATGCGTTGGAATGATGAGAAGTACGGGTTCGTAAATCCTGAAGAGTTTATCTCTATTGCTGAGAAAAATGGCTTGATTCATCAAATTGGTGAATTCGCTATCCAGCAAGCGTGCCGCCAAGCGGCGCAATGGCAAAGTCTGACGCCGCTGTTTGTTTCTGTGAATTTCTCCAGTGTTCAATTTAGGTATTGTGATCGCTTACTTGCGTTTATTAAGAAGAGCCTTGAGGAATCTGGTCTTCCATCAGATAAGTTCGATATTGAGGTGACAGAGAGCCTTCTCTTTAACCACGACTCAGAGCTATTAGACATGCTCAATAACTTAAGAGCGTTAGGCACTAAGCTTACCATCGATGACTTTGGTACTGGCTATTCTGCGTTGAGTTACTTACAGAAATTTCCGTTCGATCGCCTTAAGATTGATCGCAGCTTTATGCAAAATATGTTCGAAAACGACTCCGATCGTGAGCTCGTCAACGTGATCATTGCAATGGCGAAAGCGCTGAACCTTAAGATTGTTGCTGAAGGCATTGAAGAACAGCGTCATGTCGATTATCTAAAAGACTTAAACTGTGAGTTCGGGCAAGGTTTCCACTATAGCCGCCCGTTACCAGCCAAAGACTTTGAAGCACTACTTAAACAACCAACTGGGCTATAACTCCTTTTATTACAATATTATAGGAAAGCATTAATTGAATTCGTGCCTTGGATTCATTAATGCTTTTCCACCTTAAGGGATAATCCTTCTTCCTTCCTTGAATTACACTACAATTAATTGATGAGTGATAGCCCGTGATGCCCGTCACATAAAGGCTCAACCTAATTCTAAACGAGTAAATACTCGCCAAAATAACCAGGAAGGAATTTCAAATGTCTTCTGCATTCTACCAACAGATTCAGCAGCAAATTGAAGAAGTGAAGACTGAAGGTCTTTACAAATCAGAGCGCGTAATCACGTCTCAGCAGCAAGCGGCTGTTAAAATCTCTACCGGTGAAGAAGTATTAAACTTCTGTGCAAACAACTACCTTGGTCTTGCTAACCATCCTGCGCTAATTGAAGCGGGTAAAGCGGGCATGGACGAGCACGGCTTTGGTATGGCTTCAGTACGTTTCATCTGTGGTACTCAAGACATCCACAAAGAGCTTGAGCAGAAGTTGTCTAAGTTCCTAGGTAAAGAAGATACGATTCTTTACACCTCTTGCTTCGATGCAAACGCAGGTCTGTTCGAAACCATTCTCGGTAAAGAAGACGCAATTATTTCAGACGCACTAAACCACGCGTCAATCATCGACGGTGTTCGTCTATGTAAAGCAATGCGCTTCCGTTACTCAAACAACAACATGGAAGAGCTAGAGCAACAACTGATTGCTGCGAAAGAAGCGGGCGCACGCCACATTCTTATTGTTACTGACGGCGTGTTCTCAATGGACGGCGTAGTGGCGAACCTTCCGGCTATTTGTGACCTAGCTGAAAAATACGGCGCACTGACCATGGTTGATGACTCTCACGCGGTTGGCTTCATGGGTAAAACGGGTGCAGGTACACACGAATACCACAATGTGGTTGACCGTATCGACATCATTACAGGTACGCTAGGTAAAGCAATGGGTGGCGCTTCAGGCGGTTACACATCAGGTAAAGCGGAAGTGATCGACTGGTTACGTCAGCGTTCTCGTCCATACCTATTTTCTAACTCTGTTGCACCTGCAATCGTAAGCGCTTCTATCCGCGTTCTAGATCTACTAGAAGAGAGCGGTGACCTACGTGACCGTCTATGGGAAAACGCAGCACACTTCCGCGCACGTATGGAAGCTGCTGGTTTCACAATGGGCGGCGCTGACCATGCGATCATTCCAATCATGCTAGGTGATGCGAAAGTGGCAGCAGAATTTGCTGAGCGAGCACTAGAGAAAGGCATCTACGTAATCGGCTTCTCATTCCCTGTGGTACCAAAGGGCCAAGCGCGTATCCGTACTCAAATGTCAGCAGCGCATTCTCGTGAGCAGCTAGATCGTGCAATTGATGCGTTCATCGAAGTTGGTAAGGACATGGGTCTTATTTAAGACTCTAGGTCCTAGATAATAGGGCCTTTAATGAAGGTTACATTATGAAAATTAAAGCATTATCAAAGCTAAATCCTGAAGAAGGCATCTGGATGACTGAGGTTGATAAACCTGAAGTTGGCCATAACGATATTCTGATCAAAATTAAGAAAACCGCTATCTGTGGTACAGACGTACACATCTACAACTGGGACGAATGGTCACAAAAGACAATTCCAGTGCCTATGGTTGTCGGTCACGAATACGTGGGTGAAGTGGTTGCGATTGGTCAGGAAGTTCGTGGCTTTGAAATCGGTGACCGCGTATCTGGTGAAGGTCACATCACTTGTGGTCACTGCCGTAACTGTCGTGGCGGTCGTACTCACTTGTGTCGCAACACGATCGGTGTGGGTGTAAACCGTGAAGGCGCATTTGCAGAATACCTAGTGATTCCTGCATTTAACGCGTTTAAGATCCCTGACGAGATTTCTGACGATCTAGCATCGATCTTCGACCCGTTCGGTAACGCGGTACACACTGCGCTTTCTTTCGATCTAGTCGGCGAAGACGTGCTCATCACTGGTGCTGGCCCAATCGGCATCATGGCCGCTGCAGTTGCGAAACACGTCGGCGCTCGTCATGTGGTTATCACAGACGTAAACGAGTACCGTTTAGAGCTAGCTCGTAAAATGGGTGTAACACGCGCAGTAAATGTTGCTGAAGAGAAGCTTGAAGATGTAATGGCTGAACTAGGCATGACAGAAGGCTTTGACGTAGGCCTAGAAATGTCTGGTAACCCAGCGGCATTCAACTCAATGCTAACCACAATGAACCACGGTGGTCGTATTGCATTACTCGGTATTCCACCATCAGATATGGGCATTGATTGGAACCAAGTGATCTTCAAAGGCCTAGTTATCAAAGGCATCTATGGTCGCGAAATGTTCGAAACATGGTACAAGATGGCTTCACTGATTCAATCTGGTCTGGATCTATCACCAATTATTACGCACCACTACAAGATTGATGACTTCCAAGAAGGCTTCGATGTCATGCGTTCAGGCATGTCTGGCAAAGTTATCCTTGATTGGGAATAATCTGCTCAAATAAGAAAGCGCTCCGAAAGGGGCGTTTTTTCCGTTTTTTAAACGCTTAGATTTTTTATTATTTAGCTCACACCCTATCTCTTTTCGTTTCTAAAAGCTGTCTAATTCAGAAAAAACAGCCTTCTTCGTGTTTCAACGTATGCAGAATACACTAAAGACCCTTTATTTAATATGGTTAATTGGTGGTTTTATATTCCAACCTAAAAGAATATCTCGGTGTAAAGCTCTGCTTTTCTTTTGACAACTACAATGAACTGACTTCTTTTTATCTTTTTAATCTTGATATGCACTTTGTTTTATTTGTTGAGCTATAACTAATAATACAATCATCTGTATAGAGTTCACAGAGATAGAAATGGAGCTTCATATGAAAATTTTTTGTTTGATTATTTCCTTGTTATTTACAGTGTTGAGCTTACAAACGAGGGCAGAGACAATTAGCGGTACGATAGACGTTTCGATCAATTTAGTGGAAGGTTGTGTCATTAATGGCAACAATGCGGTGAACGGTTCCAGTAATATTGGTTTTGGCTCATTAAATTTTGGTGACGTTCCGGCCATTTTTACTGAGCAAGAAGCAGTCTTGACTGGGGAAGGTGGTACGGGGATCGAAATACTTTGCAGCAATGGAGTCACGCCTACTTTCTCTTTAGTCAGTGGTGCCAACGATCCCAGTTCGACGACAGGTAATCACGCAATGACCAACGGATCCGAGTTTGTGGATTACACTCTCTTCACTGATTCAGATCGTTCTACCCAGTTTACCTCGAGTAACCCTATAGCACTCTCTACATTTAATGGTGTTGATTCAGAGACCATTAATTTGTACGCCACGGCATACGGTACCAGCAGCGTCGCAGGAAATTATGTTGATACACTAAACGTAACTCTGAGTTGGTAAGTGAACTCTATATTACTCAAAGCATTTTTATTCACCGCCTGTGCCACTTTTTCCTATCCTATTTTTGCAGCGCAGAGTGAAACTTTCCAAGTGTCAGCGACCATTGATACGGGGTGTCTGATCAATGGTGCGCTGACAGAAGAGAGTAACACTCAAATTGGAACAATAGGAGAGTTAAACTTTGGTGAACATTCTGCTATTTATGCTGCGGAAGTAGAAGGCAGCATCACCTACAACGGTGGGCTTACGTTAAGTTGTACCCCTGGCATAGCCATGAATATTAAGATTGACGGTGGTTTGAACGCTTCGCTAGGAGTACGCAAGCTGAAGCACACAGAAAAGTCGAGTACGGTGGATTATTTATTATTTGAAGATGCAGAACACTCTCAAGTATTAGACATTGATACCCCCTATTCTGTTGGAACTAATGAAGACCCTGACAACATTCAGGTGCCAATTTGGGCAAAGGCGATATTAAATGGAAATGAAATCGCTGGTATTTATACAGATACTCTTACCTTAACGCTTGAGTGGTAAGCGCTGTTTCGAAGAAATGATAACCTTCGGAGAAATTAAATGGATTTAATAATAAAAAGACTGGTTTTCGTCATTATTTTCTTATCAACGTTAACTTCACAGGCCTATGCTAATTCTCTCCTTATTTGGCCTATTTACCCTAAAATATCTTCTGAATCGAATGCGACATCAATTTGGATGGTTAATCAAGGCACTGAAGATTTTTATTTGCAGGTTCGTATTTTTCAGTGGGGACAGAAGGATGGACAGGATACATATGCGCAGCAACGACAACTGATAGCTACGCCTCCTTTTGTGAAAATTGCACCTGGTGCCAAGCAACTTATTCGTATATTAAATCAAGATGGGGCGCTTTCGAATAAAGAGTACGCATATCGTATTATCATCGATGAACTCCCGCCAGCTAAAGGGCCTCAAGATGAAAATAAAGAAAATGATCTGGCAGTAAAAGTGAGAATGAGATATTCCATACCATTGTTTATGTACGGTAAAGGGATGAAAAGACAATCCCAAGGAACAAATGAAGTTTGGAGCGGACTACAGGCAAAGATTATAAAGAGTAAAGATAAGAACCTTATTCATATAGAAAACACCAGTAATCACTATGTCAGATTAGTCAACCTAGCAGTGACTGCGCCAAACCAATCGCCTTTTATCGTTTCGAAAGGGTTAGCAG
>NZ_WXWT01000132.1:0-6063 GCF_009904725.1 Vibrio sp. V43_P6S15P86 | reverse complement strand
GATTAAGATCATTATGATTTGATCAAATTTTTGTAGCTATAAAGCAGATTATGCATCAACACTGCGAAAAACTTAGCCGCGCTGTGCGAGTAAACGCTCAAACTCATCGACTTTTTCACGCACTAGCTCAACGCTCTGCTGCCAAAACGTTGGTTGGGTTAAATCCATCGATAGATGCTTTTCGACAACATCTTCCGCCATCATGCAGCCAGTATCGCGCAGCAAATTGATGTAATCGGTGTAAAACGCTTCGCCTTTGGTTTCTCGCTGTGCATAAATACCCTTGCTGAATAAGAAACCAAACAGGTATGGGTAGTTATAAAAACTCACACTATCGATAGAAAAGTGCAGCTTGCTTGCCCAGAAGTACGGATCCGGCTCGCTCATTACGTCGCCATACCATTCTTTCCAAGTTTCAGACATCAACTCACAGAATTCATCTGCGGTTAACTCTCCATCCTGGCGGCGTTCATAGAACGATTTCTCAAACTCATAGCGGACCGGAATGTTGATCATTAAAGCTAGCGCAGATGACAACTCTTCCCACAACATCTCTAGCTTTTCATCGACGTTCTCCGCTTTCGAAATCAAATGATCACGAACGATGTTTTCTGCAAAGATAGAGGCGGTTTCTGCTAACGTCATTGGGTAGTAAGTTTGGCAAAGTGGCAAATCACGAATAACCCAGTTATGGAACGCATGGCCAAGTTCATGTGCAAGAGTCATAAGGTCTGAGCGACTGCCACTCCAAGTCATAAACACAAGTGGTGTTCGCGTTGCTGGCAGTTTGGTGCAGTATGCGCCAAGACGCTTGTTGGCATTTGGCGCGGCATCAATCCAACCATTTTGTACCATCAAACGGACAAACTCCGACATCTCAGGGTTTACTGTTTCAAATGCTTCACAAATAACATCAATCGCTTCATCAAAGTCGTAGACCTTCGCTTCACCGCTCAAGGCGGGCATAGCTGCCAGATGATTCCAAGGTTTCATCTCATCCAGACCATGTACTTTCGCCATCAATAAACCCGCTTTCTGACCAATAGCTCGACTGTCTTTGGCTACGGTCATCATCGCATTTAAAGTTTCAGCTTGGATTCGGCTACCATGCAAACTCGGCTCGAGGAAGTGAACTTCACGCTTCGTCGAACGCTTTTTGTTTTCAGTTAAACGCCATCCTGCTAACGCATTCAAAATTGCAGCGAATGATTCTTGGTGCGTTTGCATTGCATCTTGTACGCCTCGCCACGCGGCTTCTTGACGCTCAAATTCAGACCCATAAAGGATGCTTGCCGCTTGAGAAAACCCAAGCTCTTCACTCTTACCATCTGCGTACTCAAGCTTCACTTTCAATGAGCCAGTCAGGTTATCGTATAGGTTACCCCAAGCCGACTTACCATCCACACTCATCGCAGCCAGTAGCTGTTCTTCGGCGTTACTAAGACGAGTATCCGCCAACTTTCTGGAATTCAAGATAGAAAAAGCTTGCCCACTGATATCAGGGTTCTCATGGTCTAACACGCGCAAGATAAACTCTTCGTCGGCATGCGTTAGTGTCAAATCAAAGGGACTGAACGCTTGAGAAAGCTCCGAAAAGATGCGGGTCATTTTACCAAGTAACGATTTCGCTTCGGCGTTTGTTGCATCAACAGAAGCATAACAACTCGCAAAATTTGCAACTGTGCCCGCTAAACGACTCGCGGCTTCATTGGTCAAAATCGCATTTTGCATGATCTCTACGTTGCCACAATCTGCTGATTGTTTATTCAAAAGATCAATACATTGTTCCACAAGAGCAATATCGTCTTGAATTCGTGGGTCAGAAAGGTCGTTATAAACGATGGACAAATCCCAACTCGGCGTTGTCATTTCTATATTTCCTTTTTATGTAACTGAGTCAATTTTCGCTTCCTGCACCTAGCAGATGGGCTTCCACTGACATCTTCCGTGACTATGCCTATAAGCAGTATCGCTTTGGGCATTTTAATATTTATAAATTAACGAGTTAAAAGAGGTACGCCAATCGAACGTACCGAGGCATAAATTTGCTCATCTATGGTAATTGTTATATGCGTGACAGAAGCGTTTCCTATCGACAACGTCGAATACCACTTTGGGTTACGCCAATCTAACTCCAATACATGAGCAAGAATCATACGAATGACGCCACCATGCGTGACGATAAGTAGATTGTCATTGATATCGTTGATGATTTGAGACCAAACGCGACATATGCGCTCAGAAAATGTGCTTAAGCTCTCAGCATTCGGCAACGTGTGTTGTGCTGGCGATTGCCAAAAAGCATCTAGCTTTTTCCACTGTTCAGTGAGCATATCAAAAGGCACACCATCAAAATCACCAAATGCCATTTCTTGTAAAGATTCATCCGTCATTACTGGTAATAATTGCTGTTCAGCAATGATGTTTGCCAGTTCTTGACAACGTGAAAGCGGAGAACAAATCACTCCACCCACACTTCGTCCACTCTCGCTCCAAGCCCGAGCAATGCTTTCTTGGTCAGCAGGCGTAACTTTTACATCCGTTTGGCCATGGAGTCCTGGTGGAGCATCTACTTTTCCATGACGCACAAGATAGATATTGAGTGTTTTCATTTTGTTCCATCCTACTCTTTAAGAACCAACGGCAAACCAGCAGCAACAAAGGTAACACGATGGCAAACACTGGCTAGTTTTTGATTCATCCGTCCTGCATTATCCACAAAGTAACGACTAACCGCCCCCAAAGGCACAATGCCCATTCCAACCTCGTTAGAGACGAATATTAACGTCGCATCTGAGCCACGTACCACCTGTATAAGCTTTTCAATTTCTGCTTCTAGCTTCTCATTGGAACATTCATCACCTAACTCAAATATCCAATTGTTGAGCCACAAGGTTAAACAATCGACCAATACAACATCGGTGGTAGCGAAACTTGTCAGTAACTCAGATAAATGAAGGGGGCATTCATGCTCTTGCCACTCGCCCCCGCGTTGCTTTTGATGATGCGCTATTCGCTCTCGCATTTCTTGGTCAAATGGCAGCGCGGTTGCAACATAATGTAATGAGTGTTGAGAAGTGGTCGATAATTGCTTGGCTGTTTTTTCCGCCAAATGCGACTTCCCAGAGCGCGCGCCACCGAGTATCAATTGCTTCATGAGATGTGATAAAACCCAATCATAGTGAGATAAACAAGCAGTTCCGATAGCTGCTGCGCTGCGCCAAGACAATCCCCCGTAAAGCCGCCAATTCGCTTGGTTAACCAACGTTTGAACATCAAACGAAATACCACGAGAACAAGCGATATAAAGATCGCCTGCGTGATACCAAGCACAAGCAATGTTATGCCACCAGTAAACAACAAAATGGAGACTTCTAAAGAAGACTGGCTATTTGCCAGCGGTTTACTTTTCGACGTATCACTGTCACTGACATAAGGCATGTCATAAATAAGCGTCGCGGCTAGTGCTCGGCTTGCGGTATAAGCGACGACAATGACCAACCAAAACTGCGGCAAGTTAGCCAGTTCACTCCAAAAAACATACTTAGCCAATAACGCCATAATGAGAGTGGCTGCACCATAAGTGCCAATGCGGCTGTCCTTCATAATAGAGAGGCGTCGCTCGACAGTCATGCCACCGCCAATCCCATCCGCCATATCAGTCAAGCCGTCTTCGTGAAATGCCCCTGTTAACAATAAGCTAAACACCATTGTTAATACTATGGCAACCGATTCTGGGAAAAGAATTGAGGTGAGCGAAAATACCAGAGCACAAAGCGCTCCAATTACGAGACCAACTAACGCGAAGTAACGGCCAGCCTGATTCATGCGTTCTTCACTGTATGGCAACGCTTGGGGTACGGGTAAGCGACTAAAAAAACTGATAGCTAATAGAAACAACTCCCACTGGTATCTTAACGATGACGGCGTGACGTTCTCAGAATTATCAGGGACTGACACTATACTGTAACTCCTGCACTCTCAAAGCTCGCCATCTTGTTGTAAAACTGGGCAGCAGCTTTTAACAAGGGTAAGGCAAGAGCGGCTCCGGTTCCCTCCCCTAATCGTAAACCAAGATCGAGTAGAGGTTCTGCTTTTAGGTACTCTAATACAAACTTATGTCCATTTTCTTCGGAGCGGTGGGCAAACAACATGTATTCGCGTGCTTCTTCGTCTAGCAACGTTGCAATATACGCAGCAACCGATACGATAAATCCATCCACTAAAACTGGGGTTTTAAGCCGCTTGGCTTCTAAAAAAGCGCCCACCATTTGTACGATTTCAAACCCTCCAACCTGTGCGAGAATCGCTTTGGTATCCAGAGTTCGACATCGGTTCACGCCCTGAGCCACTAGTTTATATTTACGGCTCAACTGCTGTTGATTGATTCCTGTACCGACACCAACACAATAGTCAATATCTAATGAACTCAGCGCCGATAACAGTGCGGAAGCCGAACTGGTGTTACCAATGCCCATCTCACCGAACATCAATAGATTTGAGCCAGACAAAATGGTTTGCTCAGCAATCTTCGCGCCATACTCTAAACCTAGCGCCACTTGTTCTGGGGACATCGCTGATTGTTTAGAGAAATTAGCCGTACCGTTACCCAACCGTTGTTCAACCAAGTTTGGATGAAACTTAAATTCTGGAACCAGCACATCAATAGGTGCCAACATGCCGCAATCTATTACTTTGAGTTGGATGCCATTGATGTCGCAAAAGCAGTTGATGGCTGCGCCGCCAGCGAGAAAGTTAGCCATCATTTGCTGAGTGACTTCGCTTGGCGCAATGCTCACGCCCTCCTCTGCAACGCCGTGATCTCCAGCAAATACCAGCATGCTTGGTTTGCAGATAGCGATGGAATCAACTGGCTGAGGTTTATCCTGACTTTGAATAAGAGCTAACTGCAGTGCCACCTTTTCCAATAAGCCTAAAGAACCGACGGGTTTGGTTTTGTTATCTATGCGTGCTTGTATCTCCGCAGCAAAAGAGTCATCCATTTTTTACGTTCCTTTGATGTTGTCTGGGTGAGAGGTGTTCCATTGATTAAGAAATCTTGCTCAGCCCCAGTTTTGAGCGTCCGCTATTGTATACCCTTGCATCCACTTGGGGCAGCGCTAATCAGGTTTCTGTCAGGAAAGTCTACTGAGTTCGCAGAGCGTCTCACCTTTCGAGCATTCGATTATAAGTAACTCCTTGAAATCCGCTACAATAGCTTAGGCTATATTCCCATATAGGAGAAAGGACATGGATAACAACACCTGCGCCATCATCGCTGGGGCGACTGGCTTAGTCGGTTCAAAAGTCATTACAAACCTCATAAATCAATCAGGTGTTGGTACCTTATATTATATTTCTCGCCGCCCACTCGATGGCGTCCTAGATGCGGACAATAAGCTTGTTCCTCTCATTGATGCCGACCTCTCTATCCACCAATGGGATGATAACCAACCAACACCGACCATCGGCTTTATCTGTTTAGGCACAACTCTTAAGCAAGCAGGCAGTAAGGATAATTTACGTAGAGTAGATGTTGATCTGGTGTGTAAAGTCGCCCAACAGATGAAAACGATCGGAGTCAAACGCCTTGCGGTTGTTTCTAGCCTTGGTGCAAATAGTAAATCACCATCCCATTACTTAGCCTGTAAAGGACAAATGGAACAAAGAATCGAAGCTATGGGTTTTGAGGAAATCGTGTTTGTTCGCCCAGGCCCGCTTGCTGGTCAACGTCAAAGCCCAAGAACGGACGAGAAGTTAGTGCAAACTCTGTTTAAGGTAATTCGCCCATTCATGCTTGGCAAACTGTCCAACTTTTTACCTATTCGAGCGGAAGATGTCGCCAAAGCGATGATTTATCAACTTTTCAGTTATCAAGAAGACTCGGTGGTTTACTTACAAAGGAAAGAAATGCGTGACTTACTGCATCACTACGAATAACCATTTTGTACAATTAACGTGCTAATTCACGCTCTCACGCGACTTAGATCTCGTTTTTATATTCATTTTAGATCTAGCTAATACCCGTTTGTCATTTTTAAAGTTATATCACGAGCGTTATCT
>NZ_WXWT01000065.1:0-6105 GCF_009904725.1 Vibrio sp. V43_P6S15P86 | reverse complement strand
TGCTCACCCCTTGCAATACAAGGGCATTATCGCCGTGTAATGATGGACTATTGCCCTGCTCGCTCTGCCATAAAATTGCAGGAATGATGTATGCAACACAACAGCCTCGTTGCCCGATTTGCTCGTGGTAACCTCGTCGTCCAGATCCTTGTCGGTATTGTCTTTGGTATTTTGCTCGCCACAATTTCCCCAAGCCATGCCGAAAGTGCAGGATTAATTGGTAGCCTTTTTGTTGGTGCTCTTAAAGCGATCGCGCCAATCCTTGTGTTTATTTTGGTTGCCGCTTCAATTGCGAACCAAAAGAAAAACCAGCACACGTACATGCGTCCAATCGTTGTACTGTACCTGATGGGTACGTTCTTCGCGGCGCTATCAGCAGTGGTTCTAAGCTTCCTTTTCCCGACAAATTTAACGCTTGTCACCGGCGCTGAAGGTGCAACGCCGCCTCAAGGTATTGCTGAAATTCTACGCACACTGTTGTTTAAACTGGTCGACAACCCAGTAAATGCACTAGTAGAAGCAAACTACATTGGCATTCTTGCTTGGGGTGTGGGTCTGGGTCTTGCGCTACACCACGCATCTGCAACAACGAAAGCCGTGTTTGAAGATCTCAGCCACAGCGTGTCTCACATTGTTCGCTTTATCATTCGTCTTGCACCATTTGGTATCTTTGGTCTGGTTGCTTCAACATTCGCAACAACAGGCTTTAGCGCACTAGCAAGCTACGCACACCTTCTGGCGGTTCTTCTTGGCGCAATGATGATCATCGCACTCGTTGTAAACCCGGCGATCGTGTTCGTTAAAACTAAGCAAAACCCTTACCCACTTGTATTCCGTTGCCTACGTGAAAGTGGTGTAACCGCGTTCTTCACTCGTTCAAGTGCGGCGAATATCCCAGTAAACATGGCACTATGTGAGAAGCTAAAACTGGACGAAGATACGTACTCAGTATCTATCCCACTAGGTGCGACCATTAACATGGCTGGTGCTGCAATCACTATCACAACGCTAACGCTTGCAGCTGTGCACACTATGGGTATTGAAGTTGATCTACTGACTGCACTACTGCTAAGTATTGTGGCTGCGGTTTCTGCATGTGGCGCATCAGGTGTTGCAGGTGGCTCGCTACTACTTATCCCACTTGCGTGTGGTCTGTTTGGTATCTCAAACGACGTAGCAATGCAGGTTGTAGCGGTTGGCTTCATCATCGGCGTGATTCAAGACTCTGCTGAAACTGCACTAAACAGTTCAACAGACGTTGTCTTCACAGCAGCAGTTTGTAAATCAGAACAGCAAAAAGCTCAGTAAGACTGACAGAATAAATAGAAAGGGGAGCCGATGATGGCTCCCCTTTTTTATATACTAATTATTTGCGCTCAATTACGCGGTGGCCAGAGCCACCTCTTCAATTGAGAAATGCTTACTTGGCTCAACAAACTCTTGCTGTGCCGCGATAGTTTGCAGCTCCCACTCCCCTGCATGGTAAGTGGCGCTTAATACCCCGTAGCACGCGTCATGGCAGTGTTGGAAAGCTTGCTTAGGAGACCACCCCTTCAATAATCCAGCGGTGAAGATAGCCGAGATAAGATCACCCACACCCACAGGCTGTTTGGCAAACTCAAACTGAGGACGCTTCGCTAAGTAAATGCCTTCTTGCGTTGCCAGTAACATGTTGAAGCTGCCATTCTCTAGGCAGTAAAGGTGCTTCACTAGCACTATTTTTGGACCTTTCGCTAGTGCACGTTGGCATGCGGTGATCGCATCGTCTAACGAGTGGATTTCCATCTCTGAAAATTGGCTTAGCTCGAACTGGTTAGGCACGATCACGTCCGCCATTGGCATCAAACGAGTCAGAAGATTTTCAGCAATACCCGGAGCTACAATGCAGCCTTTGTCTGGCGCGCCCATCACAGGGTCGCAAACATAAAGTGCCTTCGGGTTCGCTTGCTTCACCTTCGTCACGGTTTCTTCAACAGCAAGGCACTGCTCTGCGCTGCCTTGGTAGCCCGTCAACACCGCTTGGCACTTTTCCAATGCACCGATGTTACTAAGACCACAAACTAATTCGCTAATGTCTTCAGCCGCAAACGCTCGCCCAGTCCAACCTTCTTGATACTGCGTGTGGTTAGAAAATTGAACGGTATGAATCGGCCATACTTCGAAGCCCATGCGTTGCATTGGGAAAACGGCACTGCTGTTACCAGCATGACCAAAAGAAACATGAGATTGTATAGAGAGGATACCTTGCATAGTACCTTACCTCTTATTGTTGTTATCGATAGTTCAAAGACAGCGGCAAGCGCCAGTTTTGCGAAACCAGTAGTGTATCCGACAAACCAAGATTCTCTAACTCAATTCTCGTTAACTTCTTCAGAGTAAGTTGGAGCGCTGGTTTTCAACACCATCTTCTTGATTTCCATTTTGTCTTTATTCAGTGCGATTTCTAGGGTATCTCCTTCCCTTATCCCGAGTTGAGTCAGGATTACGCTTGGAATGACTACGGCGGTATCGTCACCGATTTTAACAGGTTGACTTATCATCTTTCGTCCTCCAAATGTCGAAAATGAGTTTTCACATCATTGGATATTTATTCCCAAGAGCCTTGTTCTGACTTGGGCTTGGCATAAGCGCCTAAAAACAAAGAGCCTTCCACACCGCGTTTGGGAAGGCTCTTTCATTATTATTTTTTAATTTGCTAAAGGCTCATGCTTGGCAGCAATCAGACCGTAAGCACTCCAGCCTAGGAAGGTGACGATTGAGCCCCACATCATCGCTTCGTAGCCAGAACCATATAGCGCGTAGAAGCTGTATAGGGAACCAATCAGAGCGATAATGTTGGTGGTTTTCATCTCGCGCTCTGGCACGTGCGCCACTTGCTGCATGATGAAAATTGCGCCCATACATAGGATGTAAGGAATAACGTTCGTTACTACCGCTAGGTTAACCAGCGCTTCGAACTGCTCGTTCAGCGTTGGAGAAATAGTCATTAAAGACAGCACCGATTGGATAACCGTGATGGCCACCATACCTTTGATTGGCGTACCACGTTTGTCCACTTGAGAGAACAATTTAGGGAAGAAGCCCGCATCAGAAGATGATTTGAACACTGACGCGATAGTGAACTGCCAACCTAATAGAGAACCCGCACAAGCCAATACCGCCATACCAGCAACCGCTTTACCTGCTGCTGAGCCAAGCATCACAGACCATACGGTTGAGAATGGCGCGGTAGAAGCGGCAAGCTCAGAGTTTGCAACGATACCAGAACAGATGTTTGTCGATACAATGTAAACCACCGCAGCAATCAACGTACCGCCCAATACTGCGATTGGTACGTTCTTCTCTGGGTTTTCTACTGCTTCAGAGTTCGCACAAGCCGATTCAAGACCAAGAAACGCCCATAGTGTCATGGCAATAGAAGCGCTCACAGCTTCACCAAATGGCAGGTGGTGTGGGTTCCAAGCTTCGATGTACATGGTTGGGTTAAACCAGAACCAACCAACAATACCTAGCGAACATACCGGTAGGATCACACCCCATACCGTGAAGGTGCCGATTTGACCTGTAATTTTCGCACCACCGAAGTTAGCGAAAGTACAAATCCAAAGAATGGCGATGGTGTACAAACAGGTTTCGACCGGAGATAGGGTCACTTCAAAAAATGCGGAGCCGTAACCCACACAGGTAATCGCTATCGCAATATTCGCAATAAGGAGCGACAAACCGTAAGTCCAGCCCGCCATAAACGCACCCGATTTACCGAATGCGTAAGACGCGTAACCGTTCATACCGCCGTCACGTTTACTAAAGCGACCACATTTTGCAAACACATAAGCCAACGCCAAAGAGCCCGCAGCCGTGATCAGCCAAGATAACACAGAAATGGTGCCCACTTGCGCCAGTTTACTTGGCAGCATAATGATACCGGAGCCAGCCATGTTGATGAACGTCAGAATGGTTAACTGCACCACCGACATTTTTTTAGTTTCAGTACTCATAAATTATTCTCCACGAATAAGCGGTTCGCACCGACGCCGGAGCGTGGTGCGAACGGGTAGATTAATCTTTTAGGACATAGCAATGTGCGGTAGTGCGACCGTCGACATCTTCAAGGTACACACCTTGAATTTCTGGCGCGAAGCCTGGGAATCGGTTGATGCCTTCTTCTAGAGATAAGAAGTAATCCACCACCTGTTGAGTCCAGATTTCACCAGTGATCACACAGATAATGCCTGGAGGGTAAGGTAGTGCACCTTCGGCGGCTACGCGGCCGACGGCCTCTTTAAGTGGTAGGTAATCGCATTCACCGCGGAAGTATTTACGTGTTGCCACGTCTGGTTTGTGAACCATTTGTGGGAAGTATTCACTGCGGAACATCGCTTTTTGTAGCTGTTTCACGTTCAGCTCTTTGTACATGTCATGCATTTCCTGACATAGCTGACGGATGGTGTAACCACGGTAGCGCTCTTTGTTCGCTTCGTAGACGCCTGGTAGCACGATACTGAGAGGTGCATCATCACGAATGAATTTTTCAAATCGGTTGATTTGCGCGACAAGGTGACGGATCTTACCCATATCTTCCGCTGGAGTGAGTAGGAACAAGATGGAGTTCAAGTCACACTTCTCAGGGATGATGCCGTTTTCGCGAAGGAAGTTCGCCAATAGCGTTGCCGGAATACCGAAATCTGCGTAGCTGCCGTCTTCGGCAATGCCTGCCGTGGTTAGCAACAATTTACATGGGTCAACAAAGTATTGACCTTCGCCATAACCTTCAAACTTGTGCCAGTTTGCATCTGGCTCGAACATGAAGAACTTCTTGTTGGTCGCGATCACATCAGTGTCGTAACTGCCCCAAGGTTGACCTTCAATTTCATTTGGAATGAACGGACGAATTAACTCACAACTTTTGAGAATTTCTTTACGCGCTTCGATACCTGTCTTAACCGCGTCGCTCCATAAACGTAAGCCTGCTTCACCATCGTGGATCTTCGCGTTCACATCCAATGCTGCAAACAACGCATAGAAAGGAGATGTCGATGCGTGCATCATAAACGCGTTGTTAAAGCGTTTGTGATTGCAGTAACGAGCTTGGCCTTTGATATGGCGGTCTTTTTTGTGGATTTGCGACGTTTGAGAGAAGCCAGCTTGTTGCTTGTGAACAGACTGAGTCACGATCACACCCGCATCTTCTGGTTTCAAATCCAGCAGCAGTGGCGAACAGTCTTTCATCATAGGGATGAACTGCTCATAGCCTACCCATGCCGAGTCAAACAAGATGTAGTCACAAAGGTGGCCAATCTTATCCATGACGTAACGAGCGTTATAAATTGTACCGTCGTAAGTACCCAACTGGATGATGGCCAGGCGGAACGGACGTTCATCTCGTGCACGCTCTGGAGATACTTTCGCGATTTGAGCACGAATGTACTCTTCATCGAAACAGTGCTCATCCATACCACCAATGAAGCCCCAAGGGTTACGCGCTGTTTCTAGATAAACTGGCATACCACCCGCTTGGATTAACGCGCCGTGGTGATTCGACTTGTGGTTATTGCGGTCGAACAATACCAAATCACCTTCAGTTACTAGCGCGTTACACACCACTTTATTTGAAGCAGAAGTACCGTTGAGTACGAAGTAAGTTTTGTCAGCGTTAAATACTTTTGCAGCGTGTGCTTGCGCTTGGTGTGCAGAACCTTCGTGGATCAGTAAGTCACCTAAGTCCACGTCCGCGTTACACAAGTCGCTACGGAATAGGTTTTCGCCAAAGAAATCGTAGAATTGTTTACCAGCAGGGTGTTTTTTGAAGAACTGACCACCTTGGTGCCCTGGACAGTCAAACGCCGAGTTACCCATCTCAACGTAGTGCGTTAATTGCTTGAAGAAAGGAGGGAGCAGACGACACTCATATTTAGTCACAGCTTCATTAATTTGACGGCAGTAGTAATCGATAGATTGTCTTTCTAAATCAATAACCCCCGTTAACCAAACGTAATCTTCTGCCGAAACTGGAGTTTCATCGGTCACTAAGAAAACAGGAATTCCGTACCCTGTTTCCGAGATCATTCTGTGCAGACCCGCTTTAATGTCTGCTGACGTAATAAT
>NZ_WXWT01000226.1:0-6136 GCF_009904725.1 Vibrio sp. V43_P6S15P86 | reverse complement strand
AAACTATTCAGTTTGTTAGAAATTTTTCGGGGTGATTACCAATAACATTGCATGGATATCTAGGCTTATTCATTTTTGTTTTGGTTTTTTCTTGGCTACTTGTCTGAATATGGGATTTTATCGGTGAATGAATAGCTTACGACGTTGTGTTTGCTCTTATAGACCGATATTCTCTTGGTTGATAAGCAACCTACATTCAGGTTGTAAACAATAACGATGACAAGGAGTTAGTCATGTCGAAACAACGTTACATCGAAATAAATGACAACGTAAAATCCATTTGGTCTATCGAGCGTATTTGGGAGCTCGCGGAGTCCCTACCTGTAGAAGAAATTGCTATTGATGATATCAAAGGCCCTAATGAAGTGACCTGGTTTAGTGATGATGGACCACAGCCAACCTGTCGTGAGATCGCGAAGCATTGCCAACGCATCAACAATGCCGATTTGTCGTATCCCGTAATTTTAACCAATGATTACCGCGTTTTTGATGGTATGCATCGAATCGCCAAGCAAATCATGTTGGGTGAAGATACGATTAAAGTGAGACGTTTTAGAGAAAACCCTGAGGCTGATGAAGTTATCGAGTTAGCAGTCGAACAGGCGTAATGTACTTAATCACTGACAAAGAAAAAGCCCGAAGGAAAATACCTTCGGGCTTTTTGATTCTACTTAACGAGAAACGATTAATCGTCGTTCATGATGCCTAAAATGCTTAGTAGGCTGATGAAGATGTTGTAGATTGATACATACAAAGTTACTGTCGCAGAAATGTAGTTTGTTTCACCGCCACGAATAATGCTTTGTGTTGTCATCAGGATCGCCATAGTAGAGAAAATGATAAACAAGCTGCTCAACGCCAAGTGTAAAATGGTTGATTGAATAAAGAAGCTTGCAATCATACCCACAACAAGCACAACAAACAGCGATAGCATCAAGCCGCCCATCATAGATAGGTCACGTTTTATTGTTAGTGCATAAGCTGATGCCGCCATGAAAGATAGCGCCGTACCACCTAGAGCGGTTAATACGATATCGCCCATCCCTGCACCGATGTACATGTTTAAGATTGGACCAATAGTGTAGCCTAAGAAACCAGTGAATAAGAACGTAAACACAAGGCCAAGGCTGTTGTTACGGTTTTTCTCTGTTAAGAATAACAGGCCGTAGAAACCAACCAACATTAGGATGATTCCTGGATGTGGCAGGTTAAATGCCATTGCTACGCCAGCAACGACTGCCGACCATAAAAGCGTCATTGAAAGTAGTGCGTAAGTGTTACGCAATACTTTGTTTGTTTGTAGAGCACTTTCTTGTGTTGAAGTGCGGGTAAACATTGGACTGTTCATAATCTTCCTCGATAAGAGACTTTCTTTTAAGTACATTTATGGGATTGAAAGTTCAAAAAATCAAGCCCTAACCATGCATAACTTAGATAAAATAATAATAGAAATAAGATGTTATGTATTTGACAACTTGTAACACAATATTACTGCAGAGCAAAGTCATAGTGATTGTCACACAGAATTTTGAATTTACTAACAAAAAGCACTGACTTCATTGAAATCAGTGCTTTTATTATGCCAATTGCAAAATATCTTAGTGATGTAAGATTTGCGCTAGGAAGTTTTGAGTTCGATCTGATTGAGGTTTTTCAAAGAAATCAACAGGGTTGTTCTCTTCGATGATCTCTCCTGCGTCCATAAATATCACGCGATCGGCAACCTCTTTCGCAAACCCCATTTCATGTGTCACACAGAGCATGGTCATGCCTTCCTCTGCTAGTTCGACCATTACATCCAACACTTCGCGAACCATCTCCGGATCAAGCGCTGATGTTGGTTCATCAAAAAGCATAACTTTAGGGTTCATACACAATGAACGGGCAATCGCCACGCGTTGTTGCTGACCACCAGACAACTGGCCAGGATATTTCTCTGCTTGGTCGGGAATTTTAACGCGTTCCAGATATTTCATCGCGACCGCTTCTGCCTCATCTTTAGGCATCTTCTTCACCCAAATAGGCGCGAGCGTACAGTTTTCCAGTACGGTTAAATGAGGGAAGAGATTAAAGTGCTGAAAGCACATGCCCACTTCACGGCGCACAGCTTCAATATTTTTCAAATCTTCAGTTAATTCCGTACCGGAAACATAAATACTGCCAGCTTGGTGCTCTTCGAGGCGGTTAATACAGCGAATCATCGTTGATTTTCCTGACCCTGATGGGCCACAGATAACGATTTTCTCGCCGCGCTTAACGTCGAGGTTAATATTTTTTAGTACGTGAAACTCACCATACCATTTATTCATGTCCTTCAATTGGATCATATAGTCTTGTTGTTGCGTCATAATACGTCCTTGAGCTTGATGAGTTATCGTTTGTGACCGGTATGAAGTTTGTTTTCAAGCCATATCGAATAACGCGACATGCCAAAACAAAATACCCAAAACACTAACGCGACAAATACATAACTTTCAGTAGCAAAGCCTAGCCAGTCAGGGTCGGTGTTTGCTGCTTGTCCTATACCTAGTACGTCAAACATACCAATGATAAGAACCAAACTGGTGTCTTTAAACAATCCGATAAACGTGTTCACGATAGAAGGGATCGTAATCTTCAGCGCTTGCGGCAAGATAATAAGCCCTGTTTTTTTCCAATAACCTAACCCAAGTGCGTCGGCAGCCTCATATTGGCCTTTTGGAATCGCTTGTAAGCCCCCCCGTACTACTTCGGCCATGTAAGCCGAGGCAAACATCACCACACCAATAAGAGCGCGAATAAGTTTGTCTGTCTCGGACCCTTCGGACATAAACAAAGGCAGCATAACGGAAGCCATGAACAGAACGGTAATCAGTGGCACACCACGCCAAACTTCAATATAGACAGTACAAATACTGCGAATGATTGGCATTTCCGAACGTCTACCGAGCGCGAGTACCACACCAATAGGTAATGAAACTACAATACCCACTAGCGCAATGATGAGCGTAACGAGCAATCCGCCCCATTTGTGTGTATCGACCACTTCTAGCCCAAATATCCCACCGTATAACAGCCCAGCGATAATGAATGGGTAGATGTTTACGAAGAAAAGCCAAATCCAAATCCGTTTCGGTGTCTTTTCATACGCTAGCAACACAGTAAATATAGCCAATGTGATGTAGAAAAGGCGAGGGCGCCACAGTTCAGACTCAGGATAGAAACCGTACATGAACTGCTCCCAGCGCACGCTGATAAATACCCAGCAAGCACCTTCTCGGCTGCAGTCGTCACGCGTCGAACCAATCCAGTCCGCGTTGATAAACGCCCAATCAACGATATGCCAAATTGCACTAAAGACAAGATAAGCAAGAATTACGGTAACAATGGAATTGACAGGTCCATTAAATAGGTTTTTCCGCATCCAACCAACAAAGCCGACGGTATTGGCTGGTGGCGGGAGATCCGGTTGAAATTGATGAGTACTCATATTATCTCTCCACCAGCGCGACTTTACGGTTATACAAGTTCATTAATGCAGACGTAATCAAACTTAAGGTTAAGTACACGCCCATCGTCATCGCAATGATCTCAATCGCTTGCCCAGTTTGGTTCAGGGTAGTACCAGCAAAGACAGAGACAAGATCTGGATAACCAATCGCCATCGCTAACGATGAGTTTTTGGTGAGGTTGAGATATTGACTGGTTAAAGGTGGAATAATAATTCGTAACGCTTGCGGAATGACAACAAGCTTTAAAGTTTTCGCGCGTGGTAAGCCCAGCGACATCGCCGCTTCCGTTTGACCATGGCTAACCGCATTAATACCAGAACGTACAATTTCGGCAATGAAGGAGGCGGTATAAACGCTCAATGCCAAAAGTAGTGCGGCAAGTTCAGGAATAATGCTAATACCACCTTGGAAGTTAAACCCTTTCAGTTCAGGATAATTTAGTGAAATTGGCATACCAGCAAGGAAGTAGACAATCAGCGGAAGGCCAACGACTAAGCCTAAAGCTATTCTTCCCATTGGCGTTTGTTGCCCAGTTAGGCGTTGCTTGTTATTCGCCCATACATTAATCAGCAAGCTGGCGATCACCCCGAAGATTAATGCAGCAATAACAAAGCCACTGCCTGGCTCCATTTCTGGTGCTGGAAAATATAAACCACGAACATTCAAGAAGATGGCTTCGCCAAGGCTCAAGCTTTGACGAGGTGAGGGTAATGCTTGAAGAACAGCGAAATACCAGAAAAATATTTGTAGAAGAAGTGGGATATTTCGGAACGTTTCGATATAAACAGCAGCCAAGCGACTCACTAACCAGTTAGAAGAAAGGCGAGCGACCCCCATGGTAAAACCAATCACGGTAGCCAGAATAATACCTAATACGGAGACCAGCGCCGTATTTAGAAGGCCAATAATAAACGTTCTGCCGTAAGAGTACGTTTCATCGTATTCAATTAGCGTCAGCCCGATACCAAACCCGGCTTCTTGATTTAAAAAACCGAAACCCGTAGCGATCCCACGAGCATCTAAGTTGTTCAGTGCGTTGTTAATAATCGTGTAAAAGAAAAATACCAGTGCAGCTATGGCAATGATCTGGAAAATAGCAGAACGAAAGGCGGGATTATAAATCAAGCTCTTGCTTCCGCTCGGTTTGGACATCGTACTTGGCGATGCATCTTGTGTCGGTTTCATACAGCGATAACCTCAAACCTTAGTTATAGATATCGGCCTGTATAACGAAGTTTCGTCCTTGCTGGCTAAAGAATAACGCTCTCATGTCTAGCGGCTTACGAACCTTTAAAGCCGTTCCACCAAGCGAGCGCTTTTCGCCATCCAATGAGCGATCCTTACTCATACAGTGAGATATAATCAAGAAAAAGGGCGGCATGAACCGCCCTGATTAACTCTTTCTATCGGATTGGTGGCGCGTACATAAAGCCGCCTGCATTCCATAACGCATTAACGCCACGAGAGATTTCTAACGGCGAACCAGTACCGACTGTACGTTCGAAGCTTTCACCATAATTACCAACTTGTTTGATAACTTGGTAGCCCCAATCGTCGCGGATACCCAAACCTTTGCCTTTAGGGCCATCAACACCGAGGATACGCTTGATGTTTGGATCTGTTGACTTCAGCATTTCATCTGCATTCTTCGAACTAATACCGTATTCTTCAGCGTTAATCATCGCAAACAATGTCCACTTAGCGATGTTAAACCATTGATCATCGCCTTGACGAACGACTGGACCTAGTGGCTCTTTAGAGATGATTTCTGGAAGAACGGCCGCAGAGGACGGATCTTTCAAATTCAAACGTAGTGCATAAAGGCCAGATTGGTCAGTTGTTAATACGTCACAGCGTCCCGCATCAAAACCTTTCGAAGTTTGCGCCGCTGTGTCGAATACCACTGGTTTGTACGCCATGCCTTGGTTGCGGAAATAATCTGCAAGGTTTAGCTCGGTTGTTGTACCTGATTGAACACATACCGACGCACCATCAAGCTCTTTAGCACTTGATAAACCAAGTTCCTTCTTCACCATAAAGCCTTGACCGTCGTAGTAGTTCACACCTACGAAGTTTAGGCCCAGTGCAGTGTCACGGTGGAGAGTCCAGGTCGTGTTACGGGAAAGCACATCAATCTCACCAGATTGAAGCGCAGTGAAACGTTCTTTTGCGGTTAGGGGTACATATTTAACTTTCGTTTTATCCCCAAGAACGGCTGCAGCCAGTGCTTGGCAATATTCTACGTCGATACCTTCCCATTCGCCTTTTGAGTTAGGGTTAGAGAAACCAGGTAGACCGGTACTTACGCCACAAGTAAGAAAGCCTTGTTTTGTGACTTTGTCCAGAGTAGTGTCTGCTGCTTGAGCTGATGTTGCCATCATCGCAGTAGAAGCCGCTACGACGGAAGCAAGAACTGTGAGTTTATTTGCCATTTGTATCCTTCCTGTATGATCCATGTTTAATCAGGAGTGACCTGAAATAACGTGTCCAATTCGTTAGAGTTATCGTCCTACGTGATTGATTTTCGAAGAAACGGCATTCGATAGATCAACCAGTTATAAGCGTAGGAAAGGATCTGTTAATTCTCAAATATATAATTTAAATGAAGTTTTGAGAGAACTTACAAAGTGCCTTGAGATTTAGAA
>NZ_WXWT01000400.1:0-6162 GCF_009904725.1 Vibrio sp. V43_P6S15P86 | reverse complement strand
CTATTTCGAAAGCCAGTCTTAAATGACTGGCTTTTTTCGTTTGTAGTCCGCCTTTCCGTAACCCTTCGCGCTTTCCTAAAGTCTCCCATGTTTTGATCACCATTCAATATTTTTAACGCGCTAATCATTGATGCTATAAATGTTAGGCAACTCAATAATTGTATAGTGTGATTGGTGATAGTTTCTCTTCGATTGTAATCCGAACTTTTTGTATTACAGGCAGCAACTTAGCTAGCGTCATAGTTAGTATCGCTTGGTGCGTATATGCAGAAAGGAGGATTCTAGTCCTTAGCGTGAGAGAAAAATAATGAAAACATTCAACCTTAAACCTACACTTTTACCCTTAACTTTGCTGCTCAGTTCGCCTGTAATGGCGGCACAAAATGGCACCATGATGCAGTATTTACATTGGTATGTGCCAAATGACGGTGCACTCTGGACACAAGTTGAAAACAACGCTTCGGCACTATCTGACAACGGCTTTACTGCGTTATGGTTGCCGCCCGCCTATAAAGGTGCTGGTGGTAGCAACGACGTCGGTTATGGCGTTTATGATATGTACGATTTGGGAGAGTTTGATCAAAAAGGTTCGGTGCGCACCAAGTATGGCACCAAAGATCAGTACCTAAACGCCATCAATGCTGCCCATAAAAACAATATCCAGATTTATGGCGATGTGGTGTTCAACCATCGCGGTGGTGCGGATGGAAAGTCTTGGGTTGATACTAAGCGGGTAGATTGGAACAACCGCAACATTGAACTTGGTGATAAATGGATTGAAGCGTGGGTGGAGTTTGATTTCCCTGGACGCAACGACAAGTACTCAAACTTTCATTGGACGTGGTACCACTTTGATGGCGTGGATTGGGACGATGCTGGCGAAGAAAAAGCTATCTTCAAATTCAAAGGTGAGGGTAAGGCATGGGATTGGGAAGTTAGCTCGGAAAAAGGCAACTACGATTATCTTATGTACGCTGATCTAGACATGGATCACCCTGAAGTGAAGCAAGAGCTGAAAGACTGGGGCGAGTGGTATATCAACATGACGGATGTTGATGGGTTTAGAATGGACGCGGTGAAGCACATCAAATATCAATACCTGCAAGAATGGATTGATCACCTACGTTGGAAAACAGGGAAAGAACTATTCACGGTCGGAGAGTACTGGAACTATGATGTGAATCAGTTGCATAACTTTATCACCAAAACTTCTGGCAGCATGTCTCTATTCGACGCACAGTTACATATGAACTTCTACAATGCGTCTAAATCGGGTGGTAGCTACGATATGCGTCAAATCATGGATGGTACGCTGATGAAGGACAATCCAGTCAAAGCGGTAACCTTAGTAGAAAACCATGATACTCAACCTTTGCAGGCTTTGGAGTCGACGGTTGATTGGTGGTTTCAGCCGCTCGCTTACGCGTTTATCTTATTGCGTGAAGAAGGTTATCCATCCGTGTTTTATGCAGATTACTACGGCGCGCAGTACAGTGATAAAGGGCATGACATCAATATGGTCAAAGTGCCTTACATCGAAGAGCTCGTAGCACTGCGTAAAGACTATGCGTATGGTAAACAACATTCATATCTCGACCATTGGGATGTAATTGGCTGGACTCGCGAGGGCGATGCAGAACATCCACATTCAATGGCCGTGATCATGAGTGATGGACCTGGCGGCTCGAAGTGGATGTATACGGGCAAGCCAAGTACACGCTATGTCGACAAGTTGGGCATCCGAACTGAAGACATTTGGACAGATGCGAACGGGTGGGCTGAGTTCCCTGTAAATGGTGGATCTGTCTCGGTTTGGGTTAGCGTTGAGTAATCCATTCTTGTGATTTTGATACAGAACAGGCAAATTTTGATGAAACTTTGCAGTGAATCAATACGTTATTTGATATTCATATAACAAATGAGTAACTTATATTTGAGCATTATCTAGAGGAAGATGAAGAATGGAATCTATTGCTGATGTATTGGTTGTGGCTATTGTGTTCGGTGCCATATTTGGGGGCGGGATAATTAAGTTAATCTTGAATCATCGTAAAGAAGTAAGAGCCTTGGAGATATCTGAACGTAATACGATGAGCCAAGAAGAACAAGATAACCTTAACAAGCAAATTGGTGATTTGAAGCGACGCGTTGAAGTGTTAGAGCGCATAGTCACAGATAGCAAATATCAACTTGAAAAAGAAATTGCCTCTCTGTAATTCACCACAAAAACGTAAAGCCGGCTGAGTCCGGCTTTTAGTGCCTGTACATCATAGCTTTAGGGTACTTAGCTCAGCGTTCGTCAAAGAAGTCTTTATCGCGGATGTATTTACTCATAAAGTGATAAGAGAATGGTCGCATTAACCAACTAAATAAGGAGCGCCCAAGCCGTATGAGCGTTGGGGTGTTCTCGTATATTCTCCCGTTATATAACCATAGCATTTTGCCTACATGCCAATACAAAAAAGGTACGGGCGGCATGAAGGTCACGATGTCAATGTCGCAACAAATCCTGTATGTTTTGTGCCCCAAACGGTAGCGTTTCTTAAACGTCCAATCTCCAACAGCGGGCTGTCCGAAAGTGACCACGCGTTTAATGCTTTTTGGGTATTTTTTCTCAATATAGTCAGCAAAAACACTGCCAATCGCGCCACCTGAAGAGTGGCCAGTAATAGTTATTCTTTTTCCCCTAAGAATGAGCGGTACAACGATACCTTCGAGGCGCTCGAGCACGGTCAACCCCAACCGATCTTCATTTCGGCTCGGTAAACTTTCTTGAAACAGAAGATGATAGAAACCCGCGTGAATGCGGTAATTCAGTCCCAACCTTCGACAGCTTCTCGTCCACATCGCGAAGTTTAACAACCAATCACTGATACTGTGTGAGCCTTTAATCACTACGACCACTTCACTCTGTTTTTTACTCCAGAGCACACGAATCATAATCTTACCGTGTTCATTTCTAATGACTCGTTGCCCATTAGGATCGAATCCGTATTGAGTTTGTCTGAAGACGCGAGGATAGGCGAGATTACAGAGTACGGCATAGCGCTCATATTGGTATCGTTTTAATGGTTTCACGTTATCTTTCTTTATGGAGCCTAACGACTGACTGTAATTAATGAATATTAAAAATACGTGAACCTTGATTTAGGGTCGGTAGAGATTCTGTGTATTGGTATCGCGAATGAAAGACTCAAACTGGCTTAAATGCGTCAAGATGGTTTGGCGAGAGAGTTCATGATGTTCACTAAGCACGTTAATTAGCATTTTCAAAGCCTTACGATCTTGTTTATTGAGGTTTACTGCCTCTTTGATCTGTGTGAAAAATTCAATTTGACTTGAAGTGTCGTTAAAATCACCGAGCTTGTCTTGCAATAGTTTTAATTGTTTCACGTTGTTTTTGTGCTGTGGGGAAGGGTAGAGTGCGGAAAACCCTTCTAGCAAATAACGCAGCGCTTTGCACTTTATCCTCATCGAGTGAATCACGTTGTCACAACTTTTGTCCGAGATCTTGCGCCGTGCTTTGTCGACCTTCTTAAATTGTTCGGAGACTTTTTGGCTTGCGAAGAGTAACGCAGGTACGTTGTTATCCACTCGTTCGTGTTGTGTACTTCGCAGCAGACTATTCCTGACCAAAGTGCAGTGCATAGTGTATTCTTGTGTCGCTAGCCAACGCGCAACTTTTGTCTGTTCGTAAGCACGTTCGGCTTCGATAAAGCCAAAAAGCGGCTCAAGAGACGATTTGTGGTTTGGGAGCATTTCAATGTATTGGTTTTTGCCCAAGATAAATACGTCCAAATCACGCAGCTTATTTGTTTTCTTCATCATTATTTTTAAATGAGGTTTCAAAATACGCTGTTCAAAAGGAGGGATCAGTTCGCGAAGTAGTGAGCATAGTGAGCGTATGCGCCTCAGTGTGACGCGATATTGGTGTGTATATTCAGGATCCAAGTCGTCGATGACTCCCTGCTCCAGAGAGCGTGCATAATCAAATTCAGTAAGGAAGAAGTGGGGCACTACGAAGTCGAGTTCGGAGTCGGCATGTAAGGGTAAGTGAAATGATGGTTTTCGAAACATGATGAGCGCTATTTTGTTCTCTGAAATACACGTTAAGTTTATACCCATACTGTTAACTTGCGCGATTTGTTGGCTCTTCATTGATATAAAATGAGAAGGTTAAAAGGCACGAAAGCAAAGTGTATTGATGATCAAATAAGCAAAATGATCGCCCTTTGTTCGTTAGAGTCGTCTTTTTAACCATTTGAATAAAAAAGACTAATTTTTTGTTGACCAGATAAATTAATCCGTTAAAGTACGCCTCGTTCTCACGGCAAAGGTCGCGAGATAGATGGTGTCTAACCCATCGCATGATTGCGTTGCCCTGGTGGTGGAATTGGTAGACACAAGGGATTTAAAATCCCTCGGCGTTCGCGCTGTGCCGGTTCAAGTCCGGCCCGGGGCACCATCAAAATCTTTGGTGACAGAGATACAAAATCAGAAAGGCGCCTTGGCAGAGTGGCTATGCAGCGGATTGCAAATCCGTGGACCTCGGTTCGACTCCGGGAGGCGCCTCCATTCTTTTACTTGTCCATGAGTTCCGATAGTAACCTGTAGGATCTCAACTTCTCAGATTGTTCAAACACCATCGTGTTTACCATAATTTCATCTGCCCCAGTGCGTTCCAAAAGTTTCTCAATTTTCTGTCTTACATATGTTTGATCACCATGGATAGATTCACGTAATTGAGTTTCAACGTGAAGCTTTTCCTGTGCTGACCATAGTGGTGCCATACTTTTCACTGGTGCGCGAAGTTTTTCGCGATTGCCGCGAATCATTTTTAAGAATTTTTGCTTCTCTGTTGTCGCGAGAAAATCTGCATGTGACTGAGTATCCGCTACGATAACGTTGGCACAAATCATCACATAGGGTTGAGCTAAATGCTCGGATGGGACAAACTCATCTCGATAAAAGTTTAGAGCACGAGACATTGCATCTGGAGCAAAGTGTGCAGCAAATGCGAAAGGTAAGCCTCTCTTAGCTGCTAAACGTGCGCTGTATGTACTCGACCCCAGAAGCCAAATCGGCAGAGATGTGTTGTTACCTGGATAAGCCGCGACTGGTTGATTTCGAGATACGGGACCAAGAAAGAAATTAAGTTCCTCCAACAGCTCTTCAAAGTCAGGATCCATATGCTCTGGTTCCCGCCTTAATGCATGCATTGTTTGGTAGTCGGTGCCTGGTGCGCGTCCTAATCCGAGGTCAATACGACCAGGGTATAATGCCTCTAACGTTCCGAATTGCTCTGCAATAACTAGTGGTGCATGGTTAGGTAACATGATTCCACCTGATCCTAAACGGATCGAGTTCGTGTGCGCTCCAATATGACTGAGTAATACACTGGTTGCGGCACTGGCGATGTCGGGCATGTTATGGTGTTCAGCCATCCAAAACCGATGATAGCCCCAGGACTCGATTGATTGAGCTAATTCAACGGAGCGTTCGAACGTTTCGGTGAAGTTTGTTCCGTCGGACACGGGTGCCAAATCCAGAACAGATAAACGAGGAAAAGACATAGGATAGTTATAGCC
Organism: Vibrio sp. V43_P6S15P86; assembly: GCF_009904725.1. NCBI lineage: Bacteria > Pseudomonadati > Pseudomonadota > Gammaproteobacteria > Vibrionales > Vibrionaceae > Vibrio > Vibrio sp. V43_P6S15P86. The sequence continues at coordinate 574 of NZ_WXWT01000400.1, read as the reverse complement.
TGTTAATGAATCTTAACTATCATATGGTGGTGAAAGTTGACGTTTAAAAGGGGAGGATCAACCATTCACAATGGATTATTTTTCTTCAATGCCTGGAGAGCGTTTAGCTTACGAGTTTAGCTTTTGCTATGTGATAAAAGCGGCTTTATTACTGTAAGTGGCCACAGTGGTCGATGTCGTTGAATATTCGCATGTAGAACGTTTCCACAGCTACTTTAGATTAAAACATAGGCCTCTTTAACAGCGAACTGCTGTTGTCGACAATAGTGAACGAGCTAGCTTTAGAACGTTTTGACTGATACATAGACTTGTCTGCCGCTGTTAATAATTCATGTACATTCGACCCATGCTCAGGATAGAGTGCAATACCAATGCTAGCTCCGACGCATAACTCTTTACCTTTAAAATGAATTACTTTTTCTATTTCTTGGATATAGCGTAGTGCACATGCAGACAGAGACGTACCTGTTGTGTGTGAACGATGAATAATAATAAATTCATCTCCACCAAAGCGGCCTACCATGTCTGATTCGTCGATAATACTTGATAATCTACTAGCCACAGATTTTAACAC